>CAYMAW010000001.1:0-26243 GCA_964388565.1 uncultured Piscirickettsiaceae bacterium
ACCAACTAATTCTGAAAAGTTTTTGGGACGCCATTTTCTGGCTAAAACAGTATAGCTCACACTCAAGACCTACTTATGGATATTTCTAAAAAATAATTACCCTATTCTAACCTGTTGAGTATGTTTTTTAGATAAATCCACCCCCCCTGGCACTTTTTCATTTTCCACCTCCTAGACAATTAGGCGAGTCGGTCTTTTCTTCAAACGATTCCCATTCTTTAACACTAAAAACATGTAGTGCTAACGCGTGAAACAATGGCATAATTTCTTTTAATGCTTTATATACCGCTTGATGGCGTTTTACTTTATTCAAACCTATAAAATCATCTGACACTAAAACCATTTTAAAGTGTGATTCTGGTGCGTTGCCACTGTGCATATGACTTTCATTTTCAATGATTAATTTAGAAACCGAAAATGTATCTTTAATTGTTTGTTCAATTTTATTTGCTAATATCATACTAGCTCCTGCTTGACAATTTAATTAGCGTATCCATTTTTTTATTTAGCAGTTCAATCTGCTGTTGCATGGTTGCTTGGTTCTCTACTAATTCATGCTGATGCTCTTCTTCGGTGACGGCGTTCATTTTATTGTGCTCTTCACTTAATACTTCTAGCACGATACCGATCATCATGTTTAAGAATATGAATGCGGAGAAAAATATGAATGTAATAAAATAAATCCAACTTAACCCATAAACTTCCATCACTTCATACATGACATCGGTCCAATCTTCAAATGTAGCGACCCTAAATAGGGTTAATAGTGAAATTCCTAAATCACCCCAAAGCACGGGATTTATTTCGGCAAACAACACATTACCAACCACGGCATAAATATAGAAGATGATAAACATCAACAAGGCAACATAGCCCATACGAGGTAGGGCGGTTAATAGGGCGGTGACCAACACGCGTAGCTCTGGTATAAATGAGATTAAACGCATCACTCTAAATAAACGAAGCATTCTAGCAATTAAGGCGTATTCTGAATTTTCTAATGGGATTAAGCTAATTGCAACGATACAAGAATCAAATATATTCCAGCCTTTTTTAAAGAACTGTAAAAACTTTTTTTCGGCAATCATTCTGATAATAATTTCTATCAGAAAAAAGACGGTGATCGCATAGTCCATAACCCACAAGGCCTTGCTCATAAAATCAGAAAGTTCATAGGTTTTTACCCCAATCATAACCGAGGAAAAAACAATTACGCCGATCACAAATAATTCAAATGCTTTGTTATCTCGTAGTTTTTGTAATTTTATTTGTAAACCCATTTTTTATTTTCCTTGTTCATTTTGGGCGTATTTTACCCCCCCCTGGCATTTTTTGCTGAAAAAATAAAAAAACCCGCAAATGCGGGCTTTTTAGTCAAACATAGATTCGCTAATTAATTAGTTAATCATAGAACGATATTTTGTAACCATTTTAGAGGGAAGAGGAATATAGCCATCTTTCAGTACTACTTCTTGACCTTGTTGTGAAAGCACTAGGTTTAAGAACTCTCTAACAACAGGATCAAACGCTTTATTTGGATGTTTATTGACATAAACATACAGTACACGCGCCAACGGGTAAGAACCATTCAAAGCATTGGCAGGTGTTGCTTCCACAAACGGCTTACCTGCTTTTTTACTTAGTGCTAAGCCTTTAACGCCTGCTGTTTTATAGCCGATACCAGAATAACCTACACCATTTAATGAAGATGAAACTGACTGTACAACCGAAGCTGAACCCGGCTGTTCATTTACATTTGAGCTAAAATCGCCCTTACAAAGTCCTTTCTTTTTAAAATAACCGTAAGTACCTGATACAGAGTTACGACCATACATCTGAACCGACTTTTCACCTAAAGAACCTGTTAGACCTGCATCAGACCATTTTCTGATTGCTGACTCTGCTCCACACTTACGATTTTCAGAAAAAATAGCATCAACCTGTGGAATAGTTAGTTGATTAAGCGGATTATCTTTATGAACATAAACGGCGAGTGCATCAACTGCTACACCGATTGGTGTAGGCTTATAACCATGCTTTTTTTCAAACATTGAAATTTCTTTTGTCTTCATTTTACGGCTCATAGGGCCAAGGTTGGATGTCGATTCAGTTAATGCTGGCGGAGCAGTTGAAGAACCTGCCGCTTGAATTTGGATATTCACATTTGGATAGGTGCGTTTAAATTCTTCTGCCCATAATGTCATTAGGTTTGCTAAGGTATCTGACCCTACCGAAGAAACTTTACCAGAGATTCCTGATACTTTTTCATAAATTGGTATTGCAGAATCAACACTTACATTATTTGCACTCAAAGATGTAACGGCTACAGAAAGCCCTAAAGCCAAGACTAATTTAGTTTTCATTATTTTTTCCTTTAATAAATTAATATTTAATCTAACGAGTTAAATTATGACAAAAGAACATAACAATCATGTTACGAAAATATGACAATTAGATTACACTTGTTAAAATGTGCTATTTTTAAGAATAAACTTAAGATTAAACGGCGAGTTCTATCGGAAACTCACAAATAAAAGTAGAGCCTTTTCCATATTGGCTTTCTACAATCAAACTTCCTTTATGCTTTTCAAGAGAGTATTTTACTATAGATAACCCTAAACCTGTACCGCCATGCTCTCTCGACCTTGCCATATCGACACGATAAAATCGTTCGGTTATTCTTGCTAAATGCTCTCGAGGAATGCCAATGCCGTTGTCCTCTACTTCAAAAACAATATGTTCTTTTGCTTGATACCATTTAACTTTAATTAAACCTGTTTTGGGTGAATAGCGAATCGCATTGGAGATTAGATTAGCAAAAATACTGGTTAGTGGTGTTACATAACCTTGCATAAATAAATTAGGTTCTATATCAAAAATTATTTTCTGCTCTTCTTTAAGCATTCCTAGACTGGTTTCTTGTTGCTCATTAAGTAATTTGGGTACATCAATTACAGACTGCTCTTCTGATAACTGCTCTGCCTCCAAAGAAGACAAGGTCAATAGATCAGAAATAATGGATTGCATTCGTTTAGACTGACTATTCATTTGATCTAATGGTTTTTGCCACTTTCCATTATCGACATTCGCATCAGCCATCATTTCAACATAACCATTAATAACGGTTAATGGCGTTCTTAACTCATGCGACGCATTAGCAATAAAATCTTTACGGATTTGGGCAATATTATAAAGCTGATGAATATCTTTAATTATAATTAATTTGTGATTTTTATAATAACGAACAATAACAATACTAACCGTACGAGGAACACCTTTTAGAACAGATAAAATAAGAGGAACGGCATAATCACCTTTTTGAAGATAACCAACAAACTTAGGTATTCTTAATAAAAACTCGATATGGATAGTAATATCACTATCCGTAAGCTTTAATTTATCACGAGCCGCCAAGTTAAACCATTCAATCTTGCCTCTCTCATCTAAAGAAATAATGGCGTCCTCTAAACGCATTAAGGCTTCTTTAAATTGCTCCGTTTTATAGCTGTGTTGGCTAATTTTATTTTCTGATGTTCTATTTTCTATAGAAATCGCACTACCAATTTCGTTCCAAAAGCCTGATGCGGACGGGTAAAGAGCTTTCTTTTCACCCGCGACCCAGCGTTCAAAATTATGCATACTTAATAAATTGCGTAAAATATAAAATACTAGATAAAGAAACACAACAGAACTTAATGAATCAACCAACCAACCAATAACAAGAGCAAGACCAAAAGTTAAAGATAACCATGATAGTTCTTTTGATACTCCTAAAAACACGGCGATACAAAATGTATTAATTTAATCAAAAAAACGATAACCTGCTCCTCTTACCGTTTGTATACTATCGGCAACATTAACTGTTTCTAGCAACTTTCTTAATCGTCTAATATGCACATCAACCGTTCTTTCTTCGACAACCACATTGACACCCCAAACTTGATTTAAAAGTTGTTCTCTAGAATAAACACGATTAGGGTGCATCATAAAAAACTGCATTAATTTAAATTCTATTGGACCTAGTTTTACTTCAGCATCTCTGACCATAAAACGGTGGCTTTCAAGGTCTAGCGTAAGATTAGTGGTTTTAATTAAGTTCGAATTCTGCTCTTTTATTTTATTTCTTCTCAACAAAGCTTGGCACCTTGCTACAAGTGTTCTAGGTGAAAATGGTTTAACGACATAGTCGTCTGCCCCTGCACCAAAGCCTTTCACTTGATCCTCTTCTGTCCCTTTCGCGGTAAGTAGCATAGTTGGAACAGATGGTAGATCCGTTTTTTTTTGTAGTCTTTCAATAAAATTAACACCACTCATTCCCGGCAACATCCAGTCAACGATGACAAGGTCTGGCTTTTGTTCAACAAAGACATTCCAACCCGACTCGGCATTAGCCGCTTCAACCACATCAAAATCAGCTGAGGATAAGGTAAAATTTAGCATATCTCTAATCGCCGTTTCATCCTCTATAATCAAGATTTTATGTTTTGCCATGGTTTAAGGTTCTTCTTGCTCTTGTTTTTCCATTTTATTGATCAACTTAACTAAGGCTTTGTTGTTCATTACACGAATATCTTTACCGTTAATTAAATATACAATTTTTTCGATAATATTTTGAATATGGTCAGACACTCTCTCCATCGCTCTTAATGAAATAAGCATTTTTAGAATAAAATCTGCCTTTTCAGGCGTTTCTTTTAAACCATTCAAAATTTCTTTATACGCTTCATCATATAAGTCATCGACAACATTTTCTTCATCAAGAGTGGATAAAACATCATGCACTGTTAATCTAGCAAAGCAATCTAATGCAACATGAAGCGATTGCTGTGTTCGATGCGACATGTCCAATAACTGAGCGTAACCTGGAAAGTCATCAGCAATCATTTCGTCTCTTTTCAAAAAGAATTTAACCATCTTAGCGACTTTAGAAATCTCATCACCCATCCTCTCCAAATCAATTGCGATACGAATTGATGCAATCGTTAACCTTAAATCAGAGGCCGTTGGTTGTTGCCTTGCCAAAATATAAGTACATAGTTTTTCTATTTCAAATTCAGCAGTGTTAACCGTTTTATCAAGAATAATAACTTCATCTGCACGATTTTTATCACTATTCGTTAAGGCGGTTAAAGCATTATCAAGCTGACTTTCTACCAAACCACCCATTTCTAAAATACTATTAAAAACTTCTTCTATATTTTTATTCATTCGCATTGAAATATGCTTACTAAATTCTTGCTTTTCCATAATTTTAATTCCTTTATGAGAGCTTTGCTGGTGTGAAGTGCGACATTTTTATCAAAAATTAACCGTAACGACCAGAAATATAATCTTCCGTCTTTTTTAGTTTTGGGGTGGTGAATAGTGAATCTGTGTCAGTATATTCAATCAAGTCGCCCAAATACATAAACGCAGTATAATCTGAAACACGAGCCGCCTGTTGCATGTTATGCGTTACGATTAAAATCGTAAATTCTTTTTTCAACTCAAAAATCAACTCTTCAATAGCCAGTGTTGAAATAGGATCAAGAGCAGAAGTCGGTTCATCTAATAACAATACATCTGGCTTAATTGCAATCGCTCTTGCGATACACAACCTTTGTTGTTGACCGCCTGATAGACCGAGTGCATTATCATCTAAGCGATCTTTTGCTTCTTCCCAAAGCCCCGCCCCTTTTAATGCCCACTCTACCGTTTCATCTAATGTTTGCTTATCATTAATGCCTTGTAGCCTTAAACCATAGCAAACATTTTCATAAATTGATTTAGGGAAAGGGTTGGGCTTTTGAAAAACCATTCCGACACGCCTTCTAAGAGAGGCAACATTCATTTCTTTAGCATAAATATCATCACCATCTAAAATCATTTCTCCATCAACCGAAACAATATCTATCAAATCATTCATTCGATTAAAACAGCGTAATAAGGTTGATTTACCACAGCCAGAAGGACCGATAAATGCAGTTGCTTTATTTTTAGCGACATCCATTGTAATGGAGTTTAAGGCTTGTTTTTTACCGTAATATAAATTCCAGTCTTTAACTTGTAAAAGTATTGTTTCATTTTTTAGCTTCAATTTTTTTGTATTTATCATATTAACTTAATCTCTTAATTTAATTACTTAAAGATTTATATTTTTCGCGTAACCTGTTTCGTATGGATATTGCCCCTAAGTTTAGAGAAACAATAATCACCACTAACAATAAAGAAGTCGCGTAAACAAGGGGTTGAGATGCTTCAACATTTGGGCTTTGGAAACCAACATCATAAATGTGAAAACCAAGATGCATAAATTTTCTTTCTAAATGAATAAAGGGTTCATTGAAATCAACAGGCAATTCTGGTGCAAGCTTAACCACCCCAACCAACATTAATGGAGCTACTTCCCCTGCGGCTCTTGCAACAGCTAAAATTAGCCCTGTCATAATTGCAGGTAACGACATAGGTAACACTATTTTTAAAATAGATTCTGATTTAGTCGCCCCCAAGGCTAAACTACCTTCTCTTAACGCAATCGGTACACGAGACAAACCCTCTTGAGTTGAAACAATAACCACTGGAAGCGTCAATAACGCCATAGTTAATGATGCCCACAATAAGGCAGGCGTACCAAATGTAGGGTTGGGTAAGGCATATTCATAGAACATTTCATCTATTGAACCCCCTATAATATAAACAAAGAAGCCAAGTCCAAAAATACCAAATACAATTGATGGAACCCCTGCTAGGTTATTAATAGAGATTCTAACAATCCGTAATACAACACCTTCTTTGGCATATTCTGACATATAAATTGCCGCAATAACCCCCATCGGCATCACAAACATTGCCATCAAAATAACCATAGTTATTGTTCCGACAATAGCAGGGAAAACCCCACCTTCAGTATTCGCTTCTCTAGGATCTTCTGATAAAAAATTACCCATTGAATGGAAGAAAAAGCCCAAATCATCGACTATCGACATTTCGTTTGGCTGCCACAACTTAACGATATTGCTAAGAGGCACATGGATTTTTTTATTGGCCCCTATAATTAAGGTTAACTCTCCCGTTTTCTTCAACTCCGCATAAAGAGCATCTAGAGCAACTTGCTCTGATAAAAAGTCTTTTTCTAGCTTTTCTTTTTTAATCTCAAATTCAGTTTTAATCTCTACTGTTAACCCACCTTCTAGCGCTAGTTTTTTCTGTTCAAGCCTTAAGCCTTCGATCTTATAGTTAATCCCACCGATAATCACTTTTTCAATATAATTTATACTTTCTCGTGTTTCATGAGCGTGGTTTAATAACGCATCAATATCATCCGTACCATTCTTAATTTTAGTGGTTTTACCATCATGTATTAAACTATCAAATTGACCGTAAGCACTTCCCCACTCATAGCGTTCAACAACCACAACATTGGAGGCTTTCTCCATTTTATTATTAACAATATCTCGTGAATCTACCCAACGAAAATCAATACCATATACATCACGGTTACCTACTTTCATTAGGTATTGTGGTACTTCCTTTTTAATCGTGGTATTTTCATCAACTTGTATTTCTATCTCACGCATTTTTTGTTGATGTATTTCGCCTACAATGGTTTCTACCTGCCCATTAGTATTAACATCAAAAGTATAAACTTGATGCGGCCAAAAATAAATCAAACCTTTGTAAGTTATCATTAGAATCAAACCTACAACAAGCACAACACTAATGCTTACTGCCGATGCACTAAACCAAACCCAATGCTCACCTTTATTGAACCAGCTTTTTAAATCTTTCATTTCCATAGCCTCCTAAAGCGAACCATATTTTTTACGCATACGCTCACGCACTACTTCTGCAAGCGTATTAAATATAAAGGTAAAGATAAACAACAACAATCCAGACAAGAATAAAACTCGATAGTGCGTACTATACAATTCTGTTTCAGCCATTTCCACCGCAAGGTTAGCAGATAAGGTTCTTAAGCCTTCAAAAATATTTACATCCATTAAAGGTGTATTACCAGAAGCCATTAATACAATCATCGTTTCGCCCACACCACGCCCAAACCCGAGCATAATAGCTGAAAATATACCGGGGCTAGCGGTAGGTAAAACAACCCCCACAATAGTCTGCCAACCACTTGCTCCTAAAGCAAGTGAACCATTAACCAAATAAGAGGGCACATTATAGATAGCATCTTCAGAAACCGAAAATATTGTTGGGATTAAAGCAAAGCCCATAGCAAAACCAATTACCAACGCATTTCGCTGATCAAAATCAATCCCTGCCGATACCGTTAACCATTGACGCATATCGCCATCAAAAAATAAAACCTGTAAAACATCATCTAGTGATAATGCTAGCCAACCTAGAAACATTATAATGGGAATCATGAATAATTCTCTCGAACCAACTGGCACCATTAGGCGAACACGCTCAGGCAGCCTAGAAAAACCATAGCCCACTAATAATATGCCGATAGGAACAATAAACATTAATGCAAAGAAACCAGATAAATTAGCCTCCATATAGGGAGCTAACCACAAGCCTGCCAAAAACCCTAAAATAACCGTAGGTAAGGCTTCTATCAATTCAATCGCTGGTTTAATAACTGCTCGTGATTTTTTATCCATAAAGAAAGCGGTATACAATGCGGCTAGCACGGCAATCGGAACGGCGAATAACATCGCGTAAAAAGCAGCTTTAATTGTTCCAAAGGTTAAAGGAACCATCGAAAACTTTGGTTCATAATCGGAGCTAGCAGAAGAAGATTGCCAAATATAACCTGGTTCCGAATAACCTTCGTACCAAACTTTACCCCATAAGCTATAAAAAGAAACATCAGGGTGCTCATTATGGACATCAAACACCACTATTCTTCCATTGTCTAGCTCAACTAATACGCCATCAGCTCGTGGTGAAACCTCCACAAAGCGACCTTTGGCAGGTAAATCTATACTCGCCAAATGTCTTTCCGCAGTTGAATGAAAAATGTTTAATGTTGACTTATTATCTAGGGTAAAAAAGCCTTTTTTTGCATACTCAATATTAATATCCGTAACTTTTACTGAATCATCTAATTCAAAATCACGAATTTCTTGTAATCGAAATAAATTATCCTCTCCTCGAACAGGGAACCATTGCAATACTCGCCCTTGGTCTGTCCCGACCATCAGAGAAAAACCACCTAAGAGAAAACGAATAGACGATACTTGCTCTTTATTTACTGCATTGGTCAAAGAAACAGTTTGTCTTAATTTTATATTATCAAAATCGGCAATATCATAATATTGGGTTTCGCCAGATTTTTGAACCAAATAGAGATTACGCATAGATTCATCTAACATCAACGCCATTAGATCATTTGAATATGGAATACTGGTTTCGCCAGATTCTTCAAGCGTAACAGAATCTGAAAAAATCGACTCTTCTTTGTCATATTTACGCAATTTAACCGAACTTTCTCCATCCGTTTTAACCGCAATCACAAGTTCAGAATCTGAAGAACGAACCGCTATCTCATCAATTCTTCCAGCAGACATCTCAAGAGCGTCCTCACCAAAAGGGTAAGACACCTCAACCTCTATCTTTCGTTTATCATTTGGATAGCTTACTTTATAAGCAAACTTAGCAACCAACACCCCACCACCAGACAAACCAAAAGCCATTAATCTTTCACTATCGGTTATTTGCGTTTGACTTACAATCGTTTCGCCGGATAGGATTAAACTGGTTTTAGCCAAAACCGTACCTGTACTCAAGTCAAAACTGGTAACGACACCTGCCCTATCAACCCGAATTGCGGTTTCCTTATACTCATCAAGATCATAAAACAAAGTCTCTGAATACAAGTTTCCTGGAATAGAAAACTCTGACTTCTGTTCCACTTTTGCAGAGAAAAACAAAGGAAAAACAACATAAACTAAAAAGAACATTATCAGCATTACGGCAAAAATAATTCCAATACCACCAGCCGTTACCGTAAACTTCCAGCCAGAATCAACCGCATCTCTTCGCTTTATTCTACGACTAATCGTATTTTTATCTAAAGCCTTACCCAACACCTTCTGACTTTTCGATTCTTGCTCTGCGATTCCCTGCGGCATAGCGCACCTCCCAAATAAATATAACTACAACGAATTATACAACCAAAACATAAAAAAAAAATGGTGAGCCTACAAAATTTTCGTGACAGTTTTATGACAAACCTTTTAATGCAAAAAAAAATGGATTTTTAAGTTAAATAACGCTATCATCACTAGTGATTATTTTAAGATCATGTCTTAAACGAACAAACCAAAATTAAACCTACAAAAAGGAAACTCACATGTCGCAACAAGCAATCTTCGACTTAATTAAAGAAAATGATGTTACTTGGGCTGATCTACGATTCACAGATACCCACGGTAAAGAACAACATGTAAGCATCCCTGCTTCTAGTATTGATGAAGACTTCTTTACTGATGGGGAAACCTTTGATGGCTCCTCAATAGAAGGTTGGAAAGGCATAAACAACTCCGACATGCTACTAATTCCACAGGAAGATGGTTTCTTTTTAGACCCTTTCACCAATGACCCTACTATTATTATCCGCATGATGATTGTTTCTCCTGACACAATGGAATCTTACGAAAAAGATCCACGCGGTATTGCTAAAAAAGCAGAAGCTTATTTAACATCAACTGGGGTTGCTGATTCAGCATTTTTTGGACCAGAACCTGAGTTTTTCGTTTTTGACGATGTTCGCTGGGGTGCAGACATGTCTGGTTCATTTGTAAAAATAAATTCAGGTGAGTCTGAGTGGGAAAACGGTAGAAAAATAGAAGGTGGAAACCCTGGACACAGACCTAGCGTAAAAGGTGGTTACTTTCCTGTTCCGCCAGTAGACCAACTACACGAAGTGCGTGCCGATATATGTTCAATGGCAGAAGCAATGGGTTTAAAATTAGAAGCACATCACCACGAAGTTGCTGCGGCAGGTCAGTGCGAGCTAGCGGTTGCAGGTAACACACTAACAGCAAAAGCGGATGAAGTACAAATTCTAAAATATGCGGTACACAATACTTGTCATGCACTTGGCAAAACAGCTACCTTCATGCCTAAGCCAATCGTTGGTGACAATGGTTCTGGAATGCACATTAACCAATCACTTTCTAAAGACGGAAAAAACATTTTTGCAGGTGATGTTTATTCAGGAATGTCACAAGAAGCTATTTGGTACATTGGTGGTTTAATGAAACATACTCGTGCGCTAAACGCATTTACAAACCCAGGAACTAACTCATACAAACGATTAGTACCTGGTTTTGAAGCTCCTGTATTAGTTTCTTATTCAGGTTCAAACCGTTCAGCATCTATCCGTATTCCATACGCACCATCTGATCGTTCTCGTCGTGTTGAACTTCGTTACCCTGATGCAACTGCAAATCCATACTTAGCATTTGCAGCATCATTAATGGCTGGCCTTGATGGAATTATCAATAAGATTGACCCAGGTGCCCCTTCTGAAAAAGATTTATATGACCTACCTCCAGAAGAAGAAGCAACTTACGATACCGTTTGTGCATCTTTAGAAGAAGCATTAGATGCACTATCTAAAGATCGTGACTTCTTAAAAATGGGTGGCGTATTTACCGATGTAGCAATTGATGCTTACATTGATCTAAAAATGGAAGAGGTTACTCGTTTGCGTGCAACAACACACCCAATCGAATTTGACATGTACTATTCTTCATAAAAACCGCTCTATTAGATACAAAAAAAACCCGCTATTGCGGTTTTTTTGTATTCTAAACTAAAGAATTAATTTGGCGTAAAATCAGGTTTTTTCTTATTTTACAACTGGGTTAACTTTCTTTTAATTCTCTATTTAAACTTTTGACTTCTCCCCTTTTGTCGCTGTAGGAAGTTATCAATACTTATAACTCTAAATTTAACTTACACCTAAAATTGATTAAAATCTTCTTTCAGGGCCAAGTAAAACTGTGTAATGGTTTAATAAACCATTACACCCTTAAATTTCTGTTATGCCATATTAACGGCTTTAATTTCTTCTCTGATTACTTTTCTAATCGTGTTTTCCAGTTGTTCACCAGTATGGTCTAGGTGGCTTCTTAAAGCGTCATAAAAAACTTTACACTACCTTTCTAAGCCACATTAAGTAATTTCTGTATTTTTTGCACGGGCTTCATATATTCAATAATAGTTTTTACTTTTAAGATGTTGATATTACTAAATTGAGGGTATAAAAAACCCGCATAAGCGGGTTTAATTGTCTAATTTGGCGGATAGCAAGAGATTCGAACTCTTGTTAGGGATAAACCTAAACACGCTTTCCAAGCGTGCGCCTTCAGCCACTCAGCCAGCTATCCTAAAGAATGGGCATTATACCCAAACTAATCGCAAAATAAAGAAAATATCTACATCATTTCTAAATCTTCTAAAACGGTTTCCAGTCCTTTTTGGGCACAATACTCGTCATCTTTTCCACTGGGAGCGCCGCTAACGCCAATTGCACCGTACAAAATACCACCAGCTTTGATTGGAATTTACCCTGCAGAAAAAGCTAAATTCACATTCAGATGTTGTAATGGGCTTTGTGCCATTCCTTTCATCTGCGTGCCTGTTAGATTAAACATAACAGAGGTATAAGCCTTCTGAAAACTAATAGGATAAGAAACGGGTGGTGCCATGGTATCCCGCATTTGTACTTGAGCGATACCGTTTCTATCAACAACCGTAACGCTAACAGGAATCCCCTTTATTCGGCAGGCATCAAGGGTGCCCCTGGCAATTTTTACCACGGTATCTAATGTGAGTCGACTGACTTTAACGCTCAGTTCTTCTTCTGCTTGCGACATGCTACTGAATGAACTTAGTAAAATAATCATTGCTATTTTTTTAATACTCATCATTTTCCCCTTACTTACTTTCAAGTTTTAATTTACCCTGCACAAACACTTCAAAATCTTTTGCAGGAATTGGTTTAGAGTACAAATAGCCTTGTGCATACTCACACTTTAATAAGCTTAACAAGTCGTCATGGTATTTTTCTTCTACTCCTTCCGCCACCACTTCAATATTGAGTGCGTGAGACATTGAAATAATAGCAGCGACAAGCGGTTTACTTTCTTTATCATTTTCCAAGTCCATAATAAAAACCCTGTCAATTTTTAATTTATTTACAGGAAATTTTTTAATGTAACTTAATGAAGAATAACCCGTTCCAAAGTCATCAATTAACAACTGATAGCCTAACGCTCTAATTTTATTAAACTGCTCAATTAAATTTTCACTATCATCAAATAACATACTTTCGGTGACTTCTATTTGCAGAAAATTAGCGATATTTCTTTTATCAAGGTCTTGTTTAATGTTGGATAGTTGGGCTAATATGGTTTTAAAATTATCGCTGCATTGTTTAGATGAAAGGTTAACATTTATTTTAAATTCAAAATTCTTGCCAAACAACTCACTTTCAATCCATTCTAACCCCTGCCTGTAACTTTCATCAATAACCCACGCTCCCAGTGGAACAATAGAACCCATTTCCTCGGCGATTGAAATAAAGTTATCAGGAAAAACCAAGCCTTTTTCAGAGTGTTGCCAACGAATTAACGATTCTGCCCCGATAACTTTCCCTGTTTTCATTTCTATAACGGGTTGATAAAACAATCTTAATTCGTTATTTTCAACCGCTTTTAAAAGTTCTTCATGGGTATTAACCATATTAACAATTTTTTCTTGCATGCTTTTTTCATAAAACTGGACTCTATTTTTCCCCAATTCTTTTGCCCTGTACATAGCTGTATCAGCCTGTTGAATTAAATCATTTACCAAAATAGAGGGCTTGTCAGACGAATGAATAGATACGCCAATACTCGCAGAAACAGAACTAACAACTCTGCCTATGTTAACAGGGGTTGAAACTGAAGAAATAATTTTTTCCGCTATTTTTCTAACATCTTCTATATTGTTTAAGGAGTACAAAGCAACAACAAACTCATCGCCTCCTAAACGGGCAACTAAATCTTGTTCTCTCACGCTTGACTTTAATTGGTTTGCGACATGTTTGAGTAAGGTATCGCCACCTTCATGCCCTTGCAAATCATTTATTAATTTAAACCCGTCCAAATCAATAAATAACAAGGCTAAAAATAATTTTTCTCGTTTTAATTTTATTAAATCTTTATCTAAAGTTTCTAACAAATATTGCCTATTAAATAAGCCGGTTAAGCTATCTACATGCGCCAGCATCCAAACTTTATTTTCATTTTCAAGGCGTTCGCTTATGTCAAATGATATGGCAATATAGTTAACTATATTTTGTTGGGAATCTTTTAACACGCTAACATTTAAATCAACAGGTAGTACTTTGCCAGCCTTTGTTTTATTCCAAACAACCGTATGAAAAGATTCTTTGCTATATAGCATGCTCCATTTTTTTTGATACTTCTCTTCGTCGTTTTTATTTGACTTAAGAAGCTTAGGATTCTTACCTTTTATTTCATCAAAACAATAGTTATAAGTTTTTTCAAAGGCATTATTTACAAAAATAATTTTTTTATCTTTATCTGTAATAACGATTATCTGCTCAAGATTTAAAAACACGGTTTCAAACAAAGTCAATTCCGCCACTGACGAGCGGTTACGTTCAATCAGTCCATTTAATGTGCTAATTACTCGCCCCACTTCATCATTAGAAAGAGCTGGTTTTAGTTCTACATTTTCACCTTCAACCTCAATTGCTTGCATATTATATTCAAGAATAATTAATTGCTTAGTCGTTTTGTTTATTACCAAATAAATAACTAGCATGACAATTAGGGAAAAGAGAACCCAAACAATAAAAAATAATGTTAATGCTTGCTGGGATTGCTTAATATTTAAAGAAAGTTCTTTTTTAATACTTGCCACAGAATCCTTTACCAAACCATGAGCCAAGGCGACCCGTTTACCAGCATAATTCCACCATTCTTCTGCTCTTAAATTGGCTTCAGCTTCATCAAGATCCTTAGCAAAATGAACAAGATCTACAATATCTTGATAGCTAAGTATATCTATACTTGTGCTTGTGCTTGTGCGATTTAATGATTTAAGCAATTCTTGTTGCGAAATACGATAAAAAGTTAGCAAACTTAGCTCTTCACTAGATGCTTTTTTTGAAAAGAACAAGCCATAGACCAAGCCCCTTTCTTTTGCCAAGGTTTCTTTTAAGCTTTTTTGTAAGGTCCAATAATCTGATAATTTAGTCAGCTTAAAGTTTTTTTCTCGATATTTAAAAATCAAACTCAATGAGTTTAATTTTTCACTTACCGCAGAATATTGTTTAAATAATTTTAAACGAAGCGGTTCATTTTTAGGATTGCCAAGTGCTTGTGCTTTTATATTTTCTAACCGCTCTAACTCATCAAAGATTGAGGCGACATTTTTTCCATATAAACCGAACAACCTACCTTTAGGATCAGGTAAATCATCTACATCCAACCTTCTTTGCTTAAAGGCATGATCCAAGACTGTTTTAATGTCTGAATGCCCTGCTAAAAACGCATTTATTCGCCCTCTTTCATTCGCAGTTGATAAAATCAAATAGGAGTAGGGTAAAATAAAGTTCACTTCTTCTAGCAACTGTTCGTTAACCGTTATTTCTTTATATTTATCTGAAATAAATATATAAGAAAAACTGTTTATGACCAGTATAAACAGCATAAATAAAAAAGATAACTTTATCTTTAAGCTGATTGCTCGCTTAGATATGTCAGATAAGTAATTAATATAATTATTAGTAAACAAATTTTTATTACCCATATTTTTTTTTAAAAAATAAAACTTACTCTATAATAACGGTTTTAAATGATAATTTGTAGCCCTATGCAAACTTTATGTCATTCTCCTGCAAAACTAATATTAACGGGTGAACACTCCGTATTAAACGCTTGCCCTGCGTTAAGCTTAGCTATAAGTTTAACCACCGAATGTGATATACTTTTTTCAAAACCAGCCAATAATATTTTTTTTGAAATTGACTTGGTAAATTTTTCAAACAATGCTTCTTTTAGCTTTGATAATTTAAATAGCTTGGCAAAAAACATTGAAAACAGATTTGCCCAATATAAAAATAAGACGCTATCTATCCAGTCTGTTTTAAATAATCCGCAAGATTTAATCATTAGTTGTATTTATCATTTTCATCAAAAACACCACCTAAAAAAAGGCCTGTGGAAAATAAAAATTTCAGGGCATCAACTTTTATCGCGTGGGTTAGGAAGCTCCGCTTCGGTTATTCTTGCTTTACTCTGCTCTCTTTATAAACAAAACAATATCCCCGAAAATAAAGATGAAATTTTACACCTAGCAAAAACCATAGAAAGCCGACAACATGGGAATTCTAGTGGTCTAGACCCTGCTACTATTTTATTTGGTGGGCTTATAAAATACCAACCTCCGCACCCCGTCCAAAAACTTGCAGAAAACAACATAAACCTTTGGCTAATAGATACAGGGGTTGCTAACACTTCAACGGGGCAAGCAGTTGATTTTGTGAAAAAAAACTTTCCACTAGACCACGCTATATGGTTAAAATTTAAAAACATATCCGCTAAAATTGAACAGAATTGGCTAGAAAATAACATTTGCGAGTTACAAAAAAACATTTGTAGTAACCAGTTATTATTAGAAGAAATCGGTATCGTTCCAAACAAAGTTAAGAAATTTTTAAACAGCTTAAATAAAACTTCATCAGGAAAAATTTGCGGTTCGGGTGCCATTTCAGGTGAAAATGCCGGTGTTATTTTATGTATTGGTAAAGCACCCTACGCATTATGCGAAGACTATGGCTATTCAATCTCGCCGATTAGCATTGACACAAAAGGAGTAGTTTGTGAAGTGGTTAACTAGCGCCCCCGCTAATTTAATGGTTATGGGCGAGCATAGCGTTGTTTATGGCTATAAAGCAATTGCTACGGCAATTGATAAACGCCTAACCATCGAGTGGCAGGCTCGTAAAGATCGAAAAATTGTGATTGACTCTGAATTAGCACAATACCAAGGAGACTTAGATAATTTAATTATAGACCCAAAATTACAATGGGTACTGAGCACCCTTGCTGAATTTTCTGGGCAATTAAAGTATGGGCTAAGTATTAAAATAACCAGTCAATTTAACGCTACTTTAGGGTTAGGTTCTTCGGCGGCAGTATTGTCGGCTATGCTTGGTGGTCTAGCGTTTTACCTACAAAAAAGCTGGACACTTGAGGATAAGTTTAACATTGGCTTAAAAATCATCCATCAAATTCAACAACGAGGTTCAGGCACAGACTTAGCCGCAAGCTTATCAGGTGGCATGATTTTATTTGACCCGGTTGCAGATTCATCTAAAATAACCAAACTATCTCATGCTCCTTTGCCTTTAAATTTAATTTATTGTGGCTATAAAACCCCTACCGCAGAGGTTTTAAAAATTGTGCATGAAAACTGGCAAGAGAAACCTAAATTATTAGCCTCTCTTTATAAGCTAATGGGGCAAACCACCGAACAGGCGTTTAAAGCGATCCAAAAAAACAATCTAACCGATTTTTATCAACTCGCCAATAGCTACCAAGGTCTAATGGACGCTTTAGGCGTGAATGATTTAACATTAAGCCGCATTATTTATGAAACACGCAATATGCCTGACATTCAAGCCAGTAAAATTTCGGGTTCTGGTCTAGGAGATTGTGTTTTATCTTTTGGCAACTTAACCAGCACCAATTCTTTTATTAATCAATTACAACCTATGAGCGTGCAAACATCTGCGGTTGGTTTACTTTGCGAAGAGCGTTAAAATATGAATACCCAACAACTTGTTAATTCAATTATTCCCCATAAAAACCCCGCCCAAATTGGCAACGGCAAAGCGGCAATAAATATTGCACTTAGTAAATACTGGGGGAAAAGAGAAGTTGAACTTAACCTACCCACCAATAGTTCGCTTTCTATTAGCCTGCCTGATTTAGGCACAGAAACCATCATAGAAGCAACCGATACAAATAATGATGAAATATTTTTAAATGGTAAACTGCTCTCACCTAACGAAACCTTTGCAAAGCGATTAAGTTTATTTTTAGACTATTTTCGTGACGGACAACACTTCAAAGTAACCACCACCAACACCGTTGCAACTGCCGCAGGGCTAGCCTCTTCTGCATCAGGTTATGCCGCACTCGTGTTAGCGTTAAACGACTGTTTTCAGTGGCAACTAAATTCTAAACAACTCTCAATTTTAGCAAGACTAGGCAGTGGTAGTGCCTCCCGTTCAATTTATGATGGTTTTGTTATTTGGCATAAAGGACAGCAAGCAGACGGATTAGATAGTTATGCCGAACCAATGAATATAGTTTGGACAGACTTTTGCATTGGATTAATTGAAATAGATACTTCTGCTAAAAAAATGGGCTCAACCCAAGGTATGCAAAATACCGTTAAGACATGTGATCTTTACCAAGCATGGCCAGAAAAAGCAGAAAAAGATTTACTCAAAATAAAACTAGCCATTGAAACCAAAGACTTTAAAACCTTAGGTGAAACCGCTGAAAACAATGCTCTTAGCATGCACGCAACCATGATTGCAACCATACCACCCATACTATACTGGCAACCAGAATCAGTTAAAGCCATGCATAAAGTTTGGGCATTAAGAGAACAAGGTGTGGTAGTTTATTTCACAATGGATGCAGGGCCAAATCTAAAATTATTATTTTTAGAAAGTGAGTTAGAAAAAGTAAAAGAGACTTTTAAAGACTTAATTATTATTAAACCTTTTTAGTCAGATTACCAAAAATTGCCAGGGGCAGGTAGCACACACCGCTATTTCACAATAGAAAGGTGTGTTTTTTTCTTTTTTGTGGTCTTTGTAGCTTCTTTCGGATCAGCTTCAACGAGTTTTTCTTCCGAATCAGGATATGGCTCTTTTGGAAACGGCATACCCTGCCCGTTTTCCCGTGCAAACACGGCTAAAACGGCTTCAGGCGGAAAACCAATTTCTTGCTCTAAGCCTTGAAATCGTGCTTTGAAAGAAAACCAGTCGTTATTCAAGCCTAGCTCTCTAACCGCGTTAGGATGCACATTCAATACAATAATTGAACCCTCAACAAACTGCCTTGGAATATAAATATTTGGGTAATCTGCATCTACTTGAAAATGAGGAGTCCACTCATTATCAACAATCCAGTCAAACATAGCACGAATTAAATAAGGACGGTTAGAGCTTGCCATAACTAGATAACGTCTCTCATATCTAATTCATCATCTGAAAGTGACTCGCCGAACATTTCACGAGAAAGAACTTTTTCAGAATAATCACGAATAGATTTTGCAGACTTAGGAAGTTCAACATTCAACGAAGGTAAACGCCATAGTAATACCGCTAAACTCACATCAACTAATGAATAATCTTCACTTAAAAAATAAGGCTGATGATCAAATACAGGAATCATTTGCACAAGGCGTTCTTGTAAATCACGACGCGCAGCATTTACTTCTTCTTTATCATCACTTGTTTGAATCGTTTTAACTAAACCGTACCATTCCAACTCTATTTGGCGTAGCATTTGACGCGCTCTTGCTTTAGTAATAGGGTCAACAGACATTAAAGGTGGGTGTGGAAAGCGTTCATCTAAATATTCAATAATAACTTGCGGATCATACAACACTAAATCTCTATCAACTAGTGTAGGAGTCGTTGCATAAGGATTAAGATCTCGCAAATCGTCCATAGCATGACTGCCTTCTACGACATCAATCACCTCTAATAAAATATCTTTCTCTTTTGCCATTAAACGAACACGGTGAGAAATAGGACATTTAGGATCTGAATATAAAACAATTGTAGCGGTTTGCAAGATATTATCAATAGCAGCCATTCGTAAAACTCCAAAAAATTAGGATATAAAACAACCATTATACACGGCTTGTCAAGTCGCTAATTTTAGGCTAGTTATCTTGAATAGAAAAAGGCATAACCTGTTCGATATTTTGCTTATTTTCTAATAACATCAGTAACCGATCAAAACCTAATGCCACGCCTGAACAATTCGGTAATCCTTGCTGATTTAGAGCGTTGATAAGATGATTATCTATTGGAACATTCTCTTTATTTATTTTAATTCTTTGCTCTAAGCTTTCTGCAAATCTTTGTTGATATATTTTGGCATCTTGCAATTCTAAATAGCCATTAGCAATTTCCATTTTGTTCACAAATATTTCAAAGCGTTCTGCCGTTACGCCATTCGCAGAAATTTGTGCTAAAGCGGCATCTTTTGCAGGGTAATGGTGTAAACAAGTAATACATTTATTGCCTAATTTTGGTTCAATTATTTCTGTTAAAATTAATTGTTCCCATAAGTTTTTGTCCGTATCATCTACACCAACAATTTCTGCAATGTTATTGTTCGCCAAACAATTTTTACATGCTTTTGCCGTTGCCTTATGAATATTTTTTATATTCGCATAGTCTTGAAAGGCTTGCTGATAACTAATAAATTCAACATTTAAATTCCCTAATATTAGTTTAATAACTTGCGTGGTCTCCTCCATCATTTGCTGTAAACTAAAATCTAGCCGATACCATTCCAACATAGTAAATTCGGGTTGATGCCTTGGGCTTAAATCGCCTTGGCGAAAGACTTTCCCTAAATAATAAATATCGCCACTGCCTGCACAAAGCAATCGTTTCATGGTGTATTCGGGTGAGGTGTGTAAATAATGATTGAGTTGATTACCAATATTGGGTAAATCTACTTTAACAATAATGGAGTCTAAATAAGGATCTGGCACAGTTGCGGAGGAGAGAATAGGAACATCAACTTCCATTACCTGTTGTTGGTAAAAGAAGTCTCTGATTTTTGCTAGGGCATTCGCTCGAACTTTTAAAATCTCAAGCGAAGCACTAGGTTGCCAAGTTTTTTTATTTCGCACGCGAAATATATTCACCCGTTTCAGAGTTACAAATAATTTTCTCTCCAATCGTAATAAACAAAGGAACTTGTACGACTGCTCCCGTCACTAAAGTTGCTGGTTTTCCGCCTGTTCCTGCGGTGTCGCCTTTTAGTCCTGGGTCGGTATCTGCCACTTCCATAGTGACTTGTTTGGGTGGTACAACCGCAATTGGGTTTTCATTCCATAGGGTCACGGTACAGCTAGTTTGTTCAACTAACCATTTTTCGTATTGTGCAACCGCGGCATGATTGGCTTGGTATTGTTCAAATGAACCTTCGTCCATAAAATGCCAAAAATCACCATCGGTATAAAGATATTGTAGCTCAACATCCATTACATCTGCGGCATCGACCTTTTCACCTGATTTAAAGGTTTTTTCTATCATTCGTCCTGAAATCAAATTACGAAACTTAACACGATTAAATGCTTGCCCTTTACCTGGTTGCACAATCGTATTATCTACGATGGTGCAAGGTTGCCCATCCATTAAAAATTTTAAGCCGTTTTTAAATTCGCTCGTGCTATAAGTTGCCATATCTTTGTCCAGTCGTATAAAATGTAACGGTATTTTATCTTAGCGAGCTTTATAAAACAATGATTCAATCAATTGAAGAACTTTGTGCGTTAATTCAACTCACGCCAAGCCAATTAAATATTGATCAAAATTCGCCATTTGTCTTAAAAGTTCCTAAGCATTTTGCTAATCAAATCGAACCAAAAAAACCAACTGATCCGCTACTATTACAAATATTACCTGATTTAATTGAAAATAAAAAAAGTGTCGAATTTACAACAGACCCCGTTGGCGACTTACAATCCAACCCTATTGATAGTTTATTGCACAAATATTATGGCAGAGTATTATTGATTGTAAGCCCAAAGTGCGATATTCACTGCCGTTATTGCTTCCGTCGCCATTTTCCTTACGAACAAGCCAAAAAAAATAATTGGCAAACTGCTCTTGATTATATTGCACAGGATAGTTCGATTCGTGAAATTATTTTTAGCGGTGGCGATCCATTTTCATTACACGAAAATATTTTAATTGATTTAATTGATAAGATTGAAATAATTCCCCACATAGAAACTTTAAGAATTCATAGCCGAACTCCCGTAGTAATGCCGTCTAAAGCCAATAAAGACAAATTTATAAACCGTTTAAAAGAAAGCCGTTTAAATATCGTTATCGTCATTCACTGCAATCATCCCAACGAATTAACCTCTGAAACCGCCAAACTTTTTAAAAAATATAAACAAGCCAATATTATGCTATTGAATCAATCAGTATTATTAGATAAAGTTAATAATTCAGTTGAAACCTTAGAAAACCTTAGCCGAAAGCTTTTTAAACAAGGCGTATTACCTTATTATTGTCATCTATTAGATAAGGTTTCAGGCTCAGAACACTTCTTGGTCAAAAATCGCCAGGGGGGGGTACTATTAGAGGAATTACGCAAGAGATTACCGGGTTATTTGGTGCCAAAATTCATGACCGAAATTGAAGGAGAGCCTTATAAAACGCAATTAAAAGACTATTTATGATTAAATTTATAAGCGTCCATAAGTAGAAAATGACAGGGGCAGGTAGCTAACCCAAAATCTCATACAATTTTATCGTAAAAAACAATGTTATTTCCACCATTTAATTTGGCATATTCTACGGCTTTCTGGGTGGTTTCTAATAAATAATCTGCCGAAAAACTATCATTCGGGAAAAGAGCGACTCCAATACTTAATGACACATTAAGATCTAATCCTTTATTTAAAACAATCTTTTCTTCCATTGACATCACGACTCTAATCAATAATTCTTCGACTTCACTCGCGGTATTCATGTCAGGTAAAACAAGAATAAACTGCCCATCATCCATTTTAACTAACGAATCTAATTCTCGAATACAGCTATTGATTCGAGAAGAAACTATTTTTAAAACTTCATCCCCTGCGTGATAACCAAGTGATTCATTTATTATTTTAAAATCATCAACATCAAGTCGAC
Organism: uncultured Piscirickettsiaceae bacterium; assembly: GCA_964388565.1. Taxonomy (GTDB): domain Bacteria; phylum Pseudomonadota; class Gammaproteobacteria; order Thiomicrospirales; family Thiomicrospiraceae; genus Hydrogenovibrio. The sequence goes on from CAYMAW010000001.1 coordinate 22,946, forward strand.
AAACGGCACAGATTTTGTTATTTCTTTTCACTCTTGCTACCGCAAAGCTTAATATTTGATTCAGAAGATGGTGATTAGGCAAGCCTGTTAAGCGGTCATTTAACGAGAAGTTTGCTATTTTTTTTAACGCATCATTCCTTTCGACAAGTAGCGTTCCAACCACTAAAATTAATAGTGTTAAAAATAAAATATAAAACTTAAGATCAAGTGAATGCAGATAGTTAGTTTCTAAAAACAACCCTGCTCCCAACTGATTAAAATAGAAAGACAAATATGACAAAATAACAAGCGACACCATCGTTTCTGCAAGACCTTTTTTAAACAGCACATAAACGAAAAAAGGCAGGGTCAGTACAAGGGCGGAAGAAGTGCTTTGTATGGATAAAACTAAAAACACAAGGTAACTTAAAACAAAAACCCCAAATACAAACATCAAAAAGTTGAGTGTTAATATTTTTTTATAACTGGAAACCGCTAATAAAACAGTCGAAGCTAACAACAGAGTACCAATACTATTTCTAAACCACCAAACAACGGTTTTATTTAAAAACTCAAGCCCACTAATATCATAAAAAACCCATAAAACAAGATTATTTAAAACTGCATTAATAGGTTCTACCACAACAAAAACAATCAAAAACATGCCCACGACATCACGAAGACCAGATAATTTTTTATTCAAAGAATATCCAAGAAACAATTGATAGGCTAAAACCATCATTAAAGCACTAATAATTGCCATTGATAGCGAGACAAGCGGTAAATTATCCATACTAAGCGATAAAACAAGTTGCCCTATAAAAACACCAAGCCAAAGTTTTCTGCCTAATAAAATAGCTACGGCAAAGCCAATTCCACCAGAAACAAAGATAATAGGGTTTATACCAACATCACCTGCTAAATAAAAGCTAACTTGACCTGCTACAAAATAGACAACGGCAAGCAAGATTACTTTCAAAAAGTAATACGCTATTTTTTCTAACTGCGTTATTTTTAAAGAAGTTAACAATTTATTTAATACTCTCTTAATTTTAAACTTTAGATCAAATTACCAATGAAAGCTTTATCTAACTCGCTAATTTTACAATACAAAATATTAATATAAACTCTATAATATTAAAAAAATTAGGCTTAATTACAATAATGACATACAAAAATCAGTTACCTAGCGTTCAATACAGCATTTTATTAGTGTTAATCGTAACACTACTTCATTTTATTTTAGCCTTTTTTGTGCCACTAGGAGCAGACGAATCCCACTATGCACTTTACGGTCTAATGCCCGACTGGAGCTATTTTGACCACCCACCTCTCGTTGGTTGGCTACAAATTATCCCTATGTGGATAGCACCTTATGATTGGGCGGCTAGAATTGTGCCTATTGCACTATTTGCACTATTAAATTACCTATTATTCAATCTAGTTCGCGTACTCTATCCATCTGATGACTCAGCATGGCTTGCTTTTTGGTCATTAGTTTTATTAAATACCGCTAGTTTATTCAGCTTAATGGGCTTTGGCATGTTGCCCGATAACCCTTTGATGGTCATAACCCTAGCCATTATTTTAGTAACCATAAAAATACTAGACCACAACCAACTTAAACACTGGTTATATCTTGGTCTATTAGTTGGTTTAGCAGGGCTTGCCAAATATACTGCCGTTACAATAGTTGTATCATTTTTATTAATTATACTAATTGAAAAGCGTTGGTTTTGGTTAAAACAAAGCGGTTTTTACCTTGCCGTGATGATTGCTTCAATCATGATGCTACCTATTTTATATTGGAATATACAATACGACTGGGCATCTTTTATTTACCAACTAGAACATGGTACAAGTGGCGAATATTGGGATATTACTAGCTTACTTCGTTCACAAGCAATTCAACTATTAGTTTACAGCCCTTTATTATTTATTTTGGGTTGGTTCGCTATTTTTAACCCTAAAAATTATCTACAATTTCCTTCTCGCTTACTACTTGCTTTTGCGACACCTATTATCTTCTTATTCGCCTACAATTCGGGCTATGAAGAAAGCCTACCCCACTGGGTTGCGTTAGCTTGGTTATTGTTAATCCCCATTATTGTCGAAAAGCTATGGCAAAAACGCCATACCAAATGGCTAAAAGCAATTATCATTTTGCATTTAACATGGAATGTTAGCTTAATTATCTTAATACACAGCCTACTAGTTACCCCTTGGATTCAATCAACAGACCATAAAAATCCGCTTGATCATGAATATGGTTGGGATAAAATCGCACAAATAGCCAAACAATTACAACAAGAAAACGACAACCTACCTCTGTTCGTTCCAAACTGGAGCTATGGCAGTCACCTTAGTTGGTCAGCACGCCCTGAAGCTGTTTATATTGCCAACAAAAAACAAACCCAGTTCCCCTATTGGTATGGTTCGCCAACAGCAGGAATGGATGGCCTATTAATCGTTCCGCACTATGATGAAATGCCACCTACTGTAAACAAAGCCTACCACTTTGAAAAATGCCAACTGCTAAAACAAGTTGATTTGAAAAAATATGGTAAAATTGTAGTTACTTATTATGTTCACAAATGTACAAACTATCTAGAGCCAAAAGAATAAATTATGATTTCAATTATCGTCCCAACCTACCAAGAAGTAGAAAACCTGCAACCCCTATCTGAAATGATTGCCAAAGCATTAAAAATAATGCCCGAAGAAGACTATGAAATTTTAGTGATGGACGATAATTCTCAAGACGGCTCTATCGAAAAAGTAGCCGAAATTTGTGACAAACACCCCATTAGAATTACCACAAGAACAGAAAACAGAGGTCTATCCCCTGCCGTAATCGAAGGGTTTAGCGAAGCAAAAGGTGACTTTGTTGTTGTAATGGATGCCGATTTATCGCACCCTGCTACCGCTATCCCCAAAATGATAGAGCAACTTAAGAGTAAAAACAGTGATTTTGTACTTGGCTCTCGTTATACCGAAGGTGGCAGTATCGCCAAAGAATGGACATTATTCCGCTACATAAACTCAGCCATGGCAACCTTACCAGCCCTACCGCTAACCAAAGTAAAAGACCCTATGTCAGGGTTTTTCTCCTTGCGAAAAGAAAACATTCCTGCCAGCAAAGATTTATCCCCTGTTGGTTATAAAATTGCCCTAGAAGTTATGGTAAAAGGCAAGTTTGACAAGGTAACCGAAGTACCCATTCACTTTGTCGATAGAATTCATGGCGAATCAAAACTCACCTTTTCTGAACAAAACCGTATTAAAGGTTTTGTTATCAATCGCTTTCGTGGCGACATCA
>CAYMAW010000002.1:0-8224 GCA_964388565.1 uncultured Piscirickettsiaceae bacterium
TCATAAATTCGACTTTTTGAGGGGTAAACGAGGAGGAAATATCAACCAGTTCTTTGTCGCCGTTGTATAGCTTTTTCTCTTTGGTGTTAATGGTTAGTACGGTGCCTGTTTCTACTGAATATACTTGTTCAAGAATAGGGTCGCCACTCTCGTTAAGAACAGGCTTGTTATCAGAATCTAATTTTTTTACCCAGTTTTTTAGGTTTAGCCCGATACCACCAGTTACATCAACCGTGGTTAAAAAGATGGGCGATATTCCATTTGTTCCGGCAACAATTGGTGCGAAATTAACGAATGGGATATATGGGCTAGCTTGCTTACCAGTCCATAAGGCGACATTGTTCACGCCTGACATACGCGAAGAACCAACGCCCATGGTGCCTTTTTCTGCAATCAGCATGACTTTTTTATCGGGGTGTTGTTTTTGTAATGTTTGTATTTTGGCTTGTGCTTCTGGCGTTATCATGCACTGACCGTGCAACTCACGATCTGAACGAGAGTGCGCTTGGTTTCCTGGAGAAAGTAAATCGGTGGAAATATCACCTTCTGCCGCAATGTAGGTAACGACATTAATTTTTTCATCTATTTCTGGAAGGTTTGTAAAGAAGTCTGCCCTTGCATAACTTTCAAGAATATTTTTAGCAATTTTATTACCTTCTTTATAAGATTTTTCAAGTCGCTCTGTATCTGCTTCGTATAGATATACCTGTGTTTTTAATACTTCAGCCGCAGGTTTGGCTATTGTATTGTTATCAGACAAAGATAAATCAAGTAGCACCTTAACAGACGGTCCACCCTTCATGTGGGAGAGTAATTCAAAAGCAAATTCTGGAGAAATCTCTTCGAGGATTTCTTTACCTAGGATTATTTGCTTTAAAAATTTAGCTTTTTCACCAGCCGCGCTGGTTGTGCCAGGAAGTGTATTATAGATAAAAAAATCTAACGATTCTTTGCGGTATTTATTATCCTTATCTTTAATTTGGGTAATAATTTCGGATAGTAGCTCGGTACTATCAATAGGTTTTGGATGTAAATCAAGAACTTTCTTACGGGTCTTTATCTCATCCATATATTCTGAATACAGACTCATTTAATCCTCTTTGGAACTAGTTATTTTTACTAGTTTATATATATGCAATTGTTATGTGGGCAGTATTTTACCATGAGGGATTTGTTTGGGTTGTTTTTTTGGTAGTAATAAAAAAATGAGCCAGTAATAATGCAGAAAGGAAAGTCTACTCTACTGGCTCGAACAGTATTTTCTTAAAAATGAAATAAAAAGAAAATACTTAATCAGCGATTACATTATGTCAGATATACATTGTGAAAAGTGTGATTAAAGTCACACTTTTATCTTTAACTTGAGTTTAGTTACGCTTGATATGAGACTGATAATCTAAAAATCGCCAGGGGGGGTTATCTTAATATTTCTACAGGGAAAAAAGTATCAAGATAAACGCCCATTAGCGTGGTTAATGCTAAAATTAATATGAAAACTATTAAAATTGAGCGGGCATGCTTGTTGTCGATAAACTTTTCTTTCCAATTTTCGCTTTTAACCAGTGAAAAAATAAGTGCAACAAAAATAGCAAACGCTAAAAATTGTAAAATTAGTATTAGTGTTTCACCCATGGTTTAGTTTCCTAATAAATTAACAAGTGTTTTGTAATAAATTCTGGTTAGCTTTTCTAAGTCATCAACGCTAACACACTCATCTATTTGGTGAATGGTTGCGTTTAGAGGTCCCAATTCAATCACTTGCGCCCCAGTTTTAGCAATAAATCTGCCGTCAGAAGTGCCTCCACCCGTGGATAGTTGTGTGGTGTAACCTAGTTCATCTTTAATGGCTTTGCTTACCGCTTGAATTAATTCGCCGTCGGCAGGGGTGATGAATGGGTCACCAGAATGTTGCCATTCAATTTCATACTTTAATGCGTGCTTATCTAATATGTCTAAGACACCTTTTTGTAAACTTTGTTTTGTGTTTTCGGTTGAAAAGCGGAAGTTAAATAAAATGGTGCAATCATTAGGGATAACATTGGTTGTTCCAGTGCCTGAGTTAATGTTTGAAATTTGGAAGGAAGTTGGTGGAAAATATTCATTTCCAGTGTCCCATTCTTTACTAATTAATTCATTTAAAGCAGGGCTTACGGAGTGAATTGGGTTTTCTGCTAATTCAGGGTAGGCAATATGCCCTTGTTTACCGATTATTTTTAAGGTGGCAGAAAGTGAACCTCTGCGACCGTTTTTGATTGAGTCGCCTAGTTTTTTACTGCTTGACGGTTCACCAACTAAGCAATAATCAAATTTTTCATCACGATTTTCTAAGGTTTCGATGACTTTAACCGTACCATTGTGTGCAGGGCCTTCTTCATCACTGGTAATTAAAAAACCGATAGAACCTTTATGAGTTGGAAAATCTGCTATAAACTGTTTACTTGCAACCATAAAACAGGCAATCGCACTTTTCATATCTGCGGTGCCACGCCCGAACATCATGCCTTTTTCATCAATATGGGCAGAAAAAGGTGGGTATGTCCAGTCGGCTATTTCGCCTGTTGGTACAACATCGGTATGCCCAGCAAAAACAATAAAAGGTTTGCTTGTTCCTTTTCTAGCCCAAAGATTAGTGACTTCGGCAAATGGCATATTTTCAATAGTAAAACCTAATGGAGAAAGGTAGTTGGCAATAATTTTTTGACAACCTTTGTCATCAGGTGTAATTGAATCAATTTTAAGGATTTTTTGGGCAAGTTTAATGGTTTCAGACATGGCGTATTATTTTATGACCTCATCATAAATGGATTGATTAAAACCAAAGGTAATATTGTTTTTGGTTACTAAAACAGGGCGTTTAATTAGTGTAGGATGCTCAAGTAGCAATTGTAAATCAGGCTTTTTAAATAAATCAATTTGCTGTTGTTCTGTTAAATCTTTCCAAGCTTTACTGCGTTTACTAACAATATCGTCAATAGAAACTTGGGTTAGCCAATGTTCTATATGACTGGCTAAAAAGTCCCCTTTACGAAAGTCGATATACTCGAATTCAAGCTCTGATGACGCAAGTATTTTTCTTGCTTTAACAACCCTGTCGCAATTACTAATGCCGAATAGAGTTACTTTTTGTAAGTTAGTTGAGATGGTGATCTCCTATGTTAAAATTATCGGTAAATTAAAATTATAACAGTTATTAGCGAGTTTATGAATGGTAAAAGTTTTAGGGTTTAATCATGTTAGTATTTTGGTCGAAAATGCAGATAAGTCATTAGAATTCTATCAAGAATTACTGGGGTTAAAAACAATAGATCGCCCAAATTTAGGCTTTGCAGGTTATTGGTTAGATTTAGGATCAGGGCAGACTATCCATATTATGGAACTTGAAAACCCTTATAAAAATATAACAAAACCCATCCACGGTGGAAGAGATGCACACTTTGCTTTGCAAGTTGATTGCATAAAAGAATGTATTGTTGTTTTAGACGCTCAAAAAATAAAATATACTGCCAGTAAATCAGGTAGAAAAGCATTGTTCTTGTGGGATATTGATAATAATGTGATAGAGTTATTTGAAAAAAATTAAGTCAATGTTTTATAGGAAAGATTGCATTTAATCTGTATGAATTTAAGGTATAAAAAATGATTAAAAGTCAGATGTTTAAAAACTTATTTGCCATATTATTAATTGGCGGTACTTTTATTTTTGGTATGAAAATGAAAGAGCGAGAATATAATGATGTTTGCTTAAAACTTGGGGGTAGCATTGCAGAAGAAGGGTTTCCTATTTGCGTTGTTAAGCGTCTCCTTAAACAAGCAAAAAACATTTAAGTGCTTTTTTCTGCCCGTTAATGAGTATGGCTAGTTGGTGTTCACCTGTGTAGTATTTTCGGGTGCTGATTGCTTTAAATGAGTAATGCTTTTGAATTTCTTTTTGTTGTTCTTTGTAATTGGATTCACCAATTTTAAATATTTTTTTATTTTGTTTGCCGTTAGCTTTCATAAAGTAGATGGCGTATTCAATACGAATTTTTCCTAATGATTTTAAATCTTTTAGACTAAAACTAAAATTTAGTTTTTCGCCTTTTTTCACTATTTCGTCACATTCAAAATGATTGACTTGTATTGTGCTTGCGTTGGCATAGCCAAATAAAACTAATGCTTGTGGGTGGGCTTCTTTTAATAGTGTTCGGCAGGCATGTTTGATTATCCAGTCTGTTTGTGGGCTTAGCCCTTGCCAAGTTTTGACAAGATCTAAAACTAGATCGGGGTGATCTTTACTTATATCATTTAGGTGGTTGGCGACACTTTTTTGGACATATTTACTTTTGTCACATTTAAGTATTTCTAATATTTTAATTGTTGGGGTAGGGTCTTTGATAAGCTTTTTGAGATGGCTTGCCCAAGGAAGCTTTGGACGAGAACCTTCTGATGCTAATCGTCTTACATGTTCATTGTCCGATTCTGCCCATTGGTAGAGTTGTAGAAAGGTTTGTGTTGGGTCGTTTTCAATAAAGGGTCGAATAGCGAATTCAGCAGAGCTACCACTGGTCATTTGTGCGATGGCTTGCATAGATACGGTATAGTTTTTTTTATCTTGCCAACCATAAGCCTCAATAAAATCAGGGAAAAACAGGCTTTCAAACCCCGTAAACTTCTGTGAAGCTTGTGCAAGTATGTTTACGGCGGTAGGGTAGTTTTGAGGTAAGCAGGTTTTAAAACTTTCGCTTATTTTGCGAAATCGTTGTTTGAGTTCTAAATTATTCCATTCATTATTAAAGGTTAATTGCATAAAATTTTGCGGATTAAAACTTGGTTCAAGCTGTTTTATAAAGGTTACAATTGGCGTTAATAATTCAATATTTATTCTATCTTTTAATGGTTCGGGCAAAATAAAGTCCTTGATAAATTTTAATTCGTAAATTACCTCGTATAAAGGTTTCTAATTATGAAACAAACAAATATTTTACACCTTTCAGTTAACAGCCGTTTAGCTCAATTTTTAAAGTCATATTTAATAAAAGAGCAACTTCATTCGTTTAAAGTTGCCGCGACACCAAAGGTAATGACTTGGTCACAGGTACTTAGTCAGTGGCAAGAAGAGCAATTATTGTTAGGTAAAATAGCGATGACAGATTTCCCAGTTAAGATTTTATCTTCTTTTGAGGCAAAATTGATTTGGGAAAAACTGTTAGACGATTCTAGTGTTTCGGCATTATTAAACCAAACAGAAATGGCTGTAAACTTGTATCAAGCATGGCTATTTTTTAGCGAATATCTTGATGATGACTTGTTGAAAGAGCAGTTTAATACTGAAGAAGTGAGTTTATTTTTACAGCTTAAAAAACGGTATCTTGAATTTTTAAAGGTAAATAATTATTGGGATGCGAGCTTACAAACAGAGCAACAATTAGCTTGGTTTGAGGAGTCTAGCCCTGAATATAGCGAGGTACATTTATACGGATTTGACGAAATTACCCCTTATATTCAGCGTTGGTTGGCGTGCTTGAAAAAGAAAGGCGTGCTTATTAAGCAGATAGAACAGTTTGAGTTGCCTCAACGGAGCAGTATGCAGTTGTTTGTAGCGGAACGCAATATGATTGAAGCACAGCAGGCGGCATGTTGGGCGTATGAACAGGTGCAAGCAGGGAAAACAAATATTGCGATTGTTGCACCTAGTATTGACGAAGTTCACCAAGAGGTTGTTTGGGCGTTAGATGAATTAATGTATTCAAAGCAAAATTTTCCATTATCGTCACAACAAAAGAACTGGCAAGGTAGTCCTTTATATAATGTCTCCCTCGGTCAACCTTTAAATTCTTTTGCATTAGTGAAGCATGGTTTGCAGTTATTTAAAGTTTTGCAAAGTGTTCATGAAAAAATAGATTATGAATCGTTTTCTAACTGGTTAATTTCGCCATACTCATCGAATAATTTATCGGCATCTCAAAAATTAGATTTTAATTTACGCCGTTGGCAGTGGGCAAAAATTTCGTTAAATAGTTTGCTAGAAAAAATGGAGAAGGAAGACTGTAAGGAAAGTTTCCCTCAACCATTACAGAATAGGTTAAAAATAGCGTTAAAAATCGCCAGGGGCGGTCAGGTTAGCTGCGCACAATTTGTTGAACAGCTATTTGACTGGTTAAAAACAATGGAATGGGCTGAAAAAGTCGGTAATAGAACGCTAACTAGTCATGAGTTCCAACAAAAAACCGCTTTTTTATCTACACTAGATAAGTTTAAAACGATTGTTATTTCTAAACCGCAGCAAAATGTTTCGCAATGGTTATTGTTGTTAGAGCGATTCTTGTCTGAACAAATATTTCAGCCTAAAAACATGGGTGCTTCACCGATTAATATAATGGGTATGCTTGAAGCAGGCGGTCAGCAATTTGATGGATTGTGGGTGATGGGCATGAGTAGTGAAGCTTGGGCAAGGGAAGCGAATCCTAATCCATTTTTACCGATGAATTTACAACGAGAATATAAAATACCTCGTTCTGATGCAGCTAGAGAGCTAGCCTATGCACAAACACTAACACAGCGTTTGGCTAAATCTTCGACCAACATTGTTTTTTCTTATGCCAAATTAGTAGGGGGCAGGGAACAAATTGTATCACCAATTTTAAAACAGTTTAAAAATGACCTGCTAGCCTACCAACCGCAACCTTATCACACACTAACAGAACAATCTTTTGCACAGGCAAAACCGCTTGAAAAAATCGTTGACGACAAAGCACCCGTTATAAAAGATGGAACGGAAGTTTTGGGCGGTTCAGGTTTTATTTCCGCACAAGCCGTTTGTCCATTAATGGCGTTTTTCGATTTTCGTTTAGGCGTTAAATCGCAATTAGAGCAGGTAGAAGAAGGCGTACAAAAAAACAACCTAGGTATTTTAGTACATCGCATTTTAGAACGATTTTGGCAAGAAGTAAAAACCCAGTCAAAATTAATTGCGTTAGGTAATGAATTAGATAAACTTGTTAATCAAATTATCGTAGAAGAATTGGAACTAGTAAAAGAAAGCTATGAAAATCATTTCTTAGACATTGAACATAGGCGGATATTTTCACTAATAATGGATTGGTTAGAACTTGAGAAACAAAGACCGAGTTTTTCTGTTATCAATTTTGAAAAAGATTATCGTCTAGATATTGCAGGTCTTTTCTTTAATATAAAAATAGATAGAGTCGATAAAGTAGAAGGCGAACATTATATTTTAGATTACAAAACGGGTAAGGCGACAATTACCGAATTAACCAAAAACCCATTAGTTAAGCCACAACTAGCGGTTTACTTACATGCCCCGATTAAAGATATAGCAGGGTTAGGCTATGGTTTGATTCATAGTGATGAAGGTGTTAAGTTTTCAACCCTTTCCCGTAATGACAGTTTTATGATAAAAGATCGTTCGCAATTAAATTTTGAAAAAGAAATGGCAAAAGAAAAAAGTGTTTTTTATGACATACAATGGCAAAATGCCTTGGACTATTTACAGCAAGAGGTAACTGGTTTGGTTGAATCAATTAAAAACGGTAATGCTGAATTACAGTATGAAAAAGAAGTGGACTTGCAGTACGCAGGATGTTTATTGGCGTTAAGATTGCCCGAATCAAAAGGAGTCTAGCCATAATAATCCCGAATCCGTAGATAGGATTTGGATACAGGGTGTTAGCCCTTTTGCTCTAGGGGTTTACTAAAAATCTTAGTCGCACCCATAGGTTCGGCGAGTATTTTTAGTGAATCCATAGAGTAAAAGAGATAGTGCACTGTGCCAAATTCCTATCTGCGGATTCGGGATAATAAGTTATTTTGACATTATTAGACTAAGCCGTATAATGAATTCGACCAGTTATTGATAATTAAATCTATTTAGGGGAAACTAAATGTTAAAAATGATGCTAGCAGGACTATTGATCTTTGCCACGACTACGGTTTTTGGTATGAATTTAAGCCAAATGAACAAGGCAAGTAAAGCCGATTTAATGCAAATTAATGGGGTAGGCGAAGTAAAAGCTGAAGCCATCATTAAAGAAAGGCGTAAAGGAAAGTTTAAATCTTTTGGCGATTTAAGTAGTCGTGTAAAAGGAATTGGTAAGCAAGTGTCGGCAAATATTAAAAATGGTACAAAATCTACCGATAAAGTTAAAAAAGTAAAATCGTCGTCTAGTTCATCAAAATCATCAACATCAAAAGTTAAGAAAGATAAAAAAACTAAGACGACCAAAAC
>CAYMAW010000002.1:8324-21387 GCA_964388565.1 uncultured Piscirickettsiaceae bacterium
CAAAATCATCAACATCAAAAGTTAAGAAAGATAAAAAAACTAAGACGACCAAAACCGATAAAGTTACAAAACTAGACGCTAAAAAGCTGAAAGCTAAAAAAGCCAAAGCGGCGAAAGAAAAAAAGAAAAAGTTAAAAGCTAAAAAAGCTAAAAAGGCAAAAGAACTAAAAGCTAAGAAAGCTGCAACTAAAAAATAATATAGTAAAAAAGGATAAAAAATGGATATTGCAAATTTATTAAGTATGGGTGCTAAGCTAATTCAAAACAATAGTGATAGTGCAACAACAGGGTTAGATACGAACGCAATTACAAGTGCTCTTAGTGGTTTGTTAGGTGGTTCTGATGGCAATATTGATATTGCAGGATTAGTATCTAACTTATCTAGTAGCGGTGGATTAAGTTCTATTGTTGGCTCTTGGTTAGGAACGGGTGATAATGAATCTATTTCTGCAGACAGTATTACAGATTTATTTGGTGCAGATAAAATATCAGCATTTGCATCAAACTTAGGTCTTTCAGAAGATTCTGCAAAAGGTGCGTTAGCCGATGCGGTTCCAAATATGATTAATGAAGCGACTTCAGATGGATTGTCACTAGACAGTCTGTTAGAAAATGTAGGTGGTGCCGAAGGTGCTATGGCCATGTTAGGTAAGATGTTTAAGTAAGATTTTAAATTTTTAAAAAGGATATAAAAATGGGAAAATTAGACGAAAAAATTGCAAAGTATCAAGATAGTGCTAAAGAACTTAAGCTTTCAATTCCACCAGAATTGATTGATAAAGTAACTAGAGGTTTAGGGCCAAGCATCTACAATAAAGATGCAGAAACAGTGTCTTGTAGTGATAGTAAAGAACTTGAAACAGTACGCAAAAACTTTTTGAAAAAGAAGTTGCAGCTTATTAATAGTGACGCAGATCTTGATGCGGCAATTATGCGAGTTTGTGAGAAGCTAGGTAGCTCAAACCGTAATAAATACCGTGCATTATTCTATGCTCAACTTGTTCAAGATTTTGGACATGAGTCTGTTTACGACAAATAGTATTTAGATTTGTCCCTAATTTTCTATTACCCTAATCCGCAAATAGAATTTGGTTATTAAGTGTTTCCTTAAGCGGGCATTTTTTATGAATGCATAGTGGACAAGGGTTGGTACTAGATGCCAACTTTCTACTTGCGGATTAGGGTATTAGGGGCATTTCGATTTTCCCTCCCCCTTGGCAATTTTTGTTGTCGGTCTAATTTTTAAATAAAGCCTTATGAATATCTATCAAAACTTAAAACAAGATTCTCTTTTAGGAGATGGTTTGGCTCGTTTTGAATCAATCAATCCTGCTAAATCCTTTATTGTTCAAGCACCTGCTGGTTCAGGAAAAACTTCATTACTAACACAGCGTTTTTTAGCTTTGTTGGCGGTAGTCGAAACCCCGGAACAAATAGTGGCAATGACCTTTACCAAAAAAGCCGTGTCAGAAATGAAACTGCGTATTTTAGAGGCCTTACAATTTTGTGTTGAAACGCCAGAACAAGAACTCTCTAAACAAAGTTTATACAATCAAAACACATGGCACTTGGCAAAGTTAGCACTTGCTAATAATGCGAACAGGGGGTGGAAATTATTAGAAAATCCACACCGTTTACGCATTCGCAGTATTGATTCTTTTAACGCTTTTTTGGTTGGTAAGATGCCGATTTTATCACAGATGGGTGGGAAATCGGCGGTGAGCGGTCAGGTGGATAAACTGTATTTAATGGCAGCAAGAGAAACGCTTAATACAGAAACCTTATCAGAACAAATTATTAATTTAATGGGTTTGGTAAACGGTAATCGTAAGTCTGCAGAAGCAATGATTGCGGAGATGTTAAGGAAACGGGATCAGTGGATGCCCTTATTAAATTCGATTCAATCAGGGGGTGAGTTAGAAGATTTTAATATTTCGTTAGAACATCTTGTTGCGGTTGCCTTTGAGGAATTGGTTAATGAGTTATCACCTCATATTGATATTTTAAAGGTGGCAAAGACAATTTTAGATGAAGCTGAAAATATTGAATTTTTAGATTTTATCAATCCGCAATTAGAACACTTAACCGCTTGGCAGGTTTTTATTGATTATCTATTAACCAAAAGTGGCGATATCCGTAAACTAGCAGGATTAAAAGCAAAAACAAAAGCGGAAAAAGAACTGAAAATTCAGTTTAAAGGTTGTTTAGAAGAATTACAGGCAAAAAATTATGATGGACAATTAGCGAAGAATTTACATGCCATCTTAAATTTACCCGATACCCGATATACTGATCAACAATGGCAGGGTATTCAAGATTTGTGGCGGTTATTGTTAACGGCGGCGGCACATTTAAAACTTGTCTTTAAGCAACAGCACACAACCGATTTTATTGAAATAGCTCAAGCCGCGTCAGAATCACTAGGAGAAACCGACGAGCCTACGGATTTAGCCGAAAAATTAGATTACCAAATCCAACATTTGTTGATTGATGAATTTCAAGATACCTCGGTGAGTCAGTTCGTGTTGTTGAAAAAATTAATAGCAGGTTGGTCGATTGAAGATAATCACACTTTATTTGTCGTCGGTGACCCGATGCAGTCTATCTATCGTTTCCGTGAAGCAGAAGTCGGTAACTTTTTAGAAGCATGGCAAGGTAATATTGGGCAGTTTCCTCTAGAACAACAGCAATTAACGGTTAACTTTCGCTCTAAGTTAGGCGTGGTTGATTGGGTAAATAAAAACTTTAAAAATGTAATGCCCAAGCAAAATAAAATAGAAAAAGGTGCCGTCTGTTATAGCCCATCAACGGCATTTTCAGACGACTTAAATGATGCCGTTACGACTTATTGGGGAGTTAATCAGACAGATGAAGATAAAGTTAACGAGTTTGTCGAGGCATTGTTAACGACGCTAAAAATGAAACAACCAAATGAAACAATTGGTATTTTGGGGCGAACGCGTTCGGTGCTTGTTCCTGTTATAAAACAGCTAAAAAAACGAAAAATTCCGTTTAGAACGATTGAAATAGAAACGCTTGCAGAACGCCAAGAAATACAAGATTTAGAAAGTTTAACCCGTGCTTTAATCCACTTAAATGATCGAGCGGCTTGGGTTGCCCTATTGAGAACCGCGAGCATTGGTTTAAGTTTAAATGATTTATCGGTTTTATTAGAGGCGAAAGAAGTCAGAAATGTATCTGTATGGTCGGTATTACAACAACATAAATTGGAAGAATTCGCACAATTGTCGTCAGAAGGCAAGATGCGTTTAAATCGTGTTTATGACCGATTAGATAATGCGATTCAACAAATTGGTTTGGTAAGTTGGTCAAGACTAATTAAGGAAACTTGGTTGATTTTAGGCTTTGCACAAACAATTGAGTCGGTTGAATTATTACAAAATATTGATGCTTTTTGGGAGAACATAACCGATATTGAAGTAGAAAATAATGGCGATTTATCAAAGTTTTTGTTAACTGATAGCCTAGCCAAACTTTATGCTTTACCTGATTCTAGCGAACAGGCTAGGCAGATTGAAATTATGACGATGCATAAATCAAAAGGCTTGGAATTTGATTATGTGTTTTTGCCAGAATTAAATAAAACGCCGATGTCAGATAATAAGCAATTAGTCAGTTGGTTAAATTTTCAACAAGATGGTATCGAAAACTTGGTATTTTCTCCATTACCGCAAAAAGGAAAGAATAAGGCGAGTGTAGAGGACAAAAATTTAGCAAGTTTTATTGGAAATATTAGTAAAGAAAAGGATGCTTATGAGTTAGGAAGACTATTTTATGTTGCTTGCACGCGAGCTAAAAAAGAACTTCATTTATTTGCAAATGTTGATTACACGGAAAGCCAATTGGCAAAAGATGTGCCGATAACGCCTAAAAAAGGATCGTTACTTAGTGTTTTTTGGAATGTTCAAAAAAATGCGTTTATTAAGTTAGCCAAAGAAGCCGACTTTATCATTGAAGAACAGCAAGAAGAAGATAAAAAAGTGCAGGTTAGTCGCTTGCCTTTAACGGGCTTAACCGATTTAGATACTTTGGATAAATTAAGTAAAAATGATTTACAAAATTCAGTAAGCGAAAGTGTAGAAAATGCGGTTATCCAAGACAAAAAACAGATAGATTTAAGGCAAGAAAATAAACTGGCATTAATGGTAACTTCGGTTGGAACTCTTGTTCATCAACTGTTTGAATTGTGGGGGAATCAAAAAGTTGTTCCTAATTCTATTGACGATAGTATCAGAAAATATTTAAGCTACTGGTTAGTTCAGCAGGGCGTGGAGTCTAATTTAATTGATGACGCATTAGCAAGAGTCTTGGTATCTTTAAATTATGCAATAAAAAATAAAAAACTCTGTTGGGCATTAACCACGGCTTTTAAAGAGTCGGCAACTGAACTTTCCTTAACCTCTGTGGGCTTGGCGTTTACAGACAAAGATAGCACGGAAAATATTAATCATATTATTGACTTAACATTTGTTGATGAGCAAGATACGCGTTGGATAGTGGATTATAAAACTAGCTTTTATTCAAAAGAAATGGGCAAAAGTAAATCTCAGTTTATAGAAGAACAAGTAGAAAAATATCGATCACAATTAAATAGATATGCAGAATTACTTAAGGAAATTGAGTCACGAAAACAAATAAAAATACTCTATTTTAGTTACTTAGATGAATGGGTAGAGATATAAGGGTAAGGATTTCCCGCCCCAAAAGCAAAAAATGCCAGGGGGGGTGTTAGTTCTTTCTTAGCTGTTTGTAGGTAAAAAATCTAATACGGCATCTAGGTCGCTATAATTAAATACCATATTTGCTTGTGCTTGTACCATTGGTTTGGCTCGGTAAGCAATGCTTAATCCTGCTTCTTTCATCATGGCTAGGTCATTTGCACCATCACCGATGGCAATAACATGGCTTGGCTTTATATGCAGTTTTTCACATAGCTCATGCAGAAAAACGGCTTTCGCTTCTGCACCAATAATCTTGCCCACGACTTTACCCGTTAGCTTACCATTGCTTTCTTCAAGTGTGTTGGCACGACTAAAGTCTAAATTCAATTGTTTGTGTAGGCGGTCTGTAAAAAAAGTGAATCCTCCTGAAACTAAAGCAAATTTTATATTTTTTTGTTTTAATCCTGTCACCCATTCTTCCGCTCCTTTGTTTAAAAAAAGTTTTTCCTTATACACTCTTTCTAAGGCAGAGGTTTCTATTGCTTTTAATAGTGCGACTCGTTGAGTTAATGAGCTTTCAAAATCAATATCACCTTGCATTGCCGATTCGGTGATTGCCGCCACCTGTGGTTTGAGATTGTTCATATCAGCAATTTCATCAATACACTCAATGCCAATTAGAGTGGAATCCATATCACTAATCAGCATTTTTACTTGGCTACCATCAAACTTAGAGGGTAACATATTAATATCAATTCTTATTTTTTGAGAAATTAGGGCGATTTTGTCTTGGGGGCTTACTTCGGTTTGTAGCCTATAATGATTTTCTGTTTTTTTTAATGTCGCATTAAATTCGTTTTCAATTAATTCAATTTGTATAGTATTAAGTTGTTTAGCGTGAATAACTAGCGTGTTCATGGTTTGTCCTGTGGCACTATTTCTGTGCCTGAAAATTTGTCTTGTAAAGTTTGATTTGGCTTGATAAATAAATACAACCAACCAAATGAAAATAATAAAATACCTAGAATAAAACGGATATTAGCATTATGTCTTGTAAGTAGGTAACCATCAATACGGCGAATTTTTAGTTTCCAAACCCGTAACCCTGGGCTTTGACCATTTAAAATCCAAAAATAAGTTAAGTAAATATAGGTGATCGCTAATAAGTATACTTGGAAAGCTAGTAGGCTATTTGCATTTGTTTGCAAGCTTTCGCCCTGCCAAATCAAAAATGGAATCGTCGCGGCGAACCATACGGCAAGTAATAGTAGTAGGTCATAGAGAAAAGCAAAAATTATTTTAATTGGTAACATGTGTTTATTTTGGTTAATATAGTCGTTATATTTTATAGAAAAAAGGTTCATAAATGAATTTTTCTGCAGAAGGGTTTTCGTTAGTTTGGTTGGTTTCCGGCTTTGTCTTACTAATCTCGGCAGTTTTTTGGAGTATTGTCAAGGCACCTTGGTCAAAATTAACCAGTGATTCTGAATCTCAACATGTATTTATAGGTACGACAATGGTTTTGGTTCTTGCATGGTTAGGGGAGGCATCGCTTAACCCTGGTATGGGTTTTCATATTTTATTATTAACGACTGTAACCTTGATGTTTGGTCCTCAGTTTGCAATATTGTCTGGCTTAGTTGCGTTAATTAGCGTTACTTTAATTAAGGGGGGAAGCTGGCTAGCTTTTGGTTTAAGTGGTTCTGTTTTAATGGTTTTACCAGTATTATTAGTTTGGATATTTACGATGCTTTCGTATCGCTATCTAGAAAAGAACTTTTTTATATTTATTTTATTTAATGGTTTTTTTGTTGCCGCCTTGAGTACTATTTTGGTTTTATTCACTTCGGCAGCCGTTTTGTATTATGCTGGCGTGTACCCAATAGAGAAATTGAGTTATGAGTTCTTACCCTATATTCCAGTAATGGTATTTCCTGAAGCATTTATTAATGGTCTTGCGGTTGTTTCATTGGTTGTAATGAAGCCAGAATGGTTAAGTTGTTTTGACGACGATGTCTATTTAAAGGGAAAATGACCCCCCCTGGTGATTTTTACCCAAAAGGCTATAAAGTAAACAATAAAAAACCAGCATTTAGCTGGTTTTTTATTGTTTACTTTTTAAAGTTAAAACTTATTTTATCCAAGCAGGGTGATCTTTTTTGCTCATTTGTTTTACTTCTTGAACAGCAGTATCTCTTGCTTGTTTAGCAAACTTAAGAGCATCCGCATCTTTTCCTGCTTTTTTAGCCTTATCAGCTTTTGCAAGGTAAGTATCAACATAAGATTTTTTCATTTTCTTTTGTTTCCATACATTGCCATATGTTTTCTTTGCCAAAGAATGTTGTGCTTTGGCTTCTGAAACAATTCCCTCGTAAGAATTAGTATCAGGTTTAGTCGCATTACACACACCAACTGATAAACTTGCTATGACAGCCATTCCAATAAATATTTTCTTCATCCTAATATATCCTCCAATACAAAAAAGTGCCCTATTATTTTTTATTTTATAATTTTTTTTAGGCTCGCTCTAATTTTAAGTATAAAAGAGGGTAATTTACAGCTAAAAAAACTGATAATTCTATAAGTTTTTTTATGGTTTGCTTTTTTTAGAAAAGAAAGGCTGTTTTAGGTATAATATTCTGCTTTCAGGAATTTAATTTTCAGTTGCCCTTTAAAGGAGGATCGCATGCGGATATTACAAGAAGCGCTTACATTTGATGATGTACTTTTAGTACCAGCACATTCAATCGTTTTACCATCAGATGTTTGTTTAAAAACAAAAATTTCTCGTAATATTGATTTGAATATTCCGTTTGTTTCAGCAGCGATGGACACGGTAACTGAAGCAAAGCTTGCTATTTCAATGGCACAAGAAGGCGGTATGGGTATTGTTCATAAGAATATGACGATTCAAGAACAGGCATATGTAGTTACAAAAGTTAAAAAATATGAGCACGGCGTGATTACCATGCCAATAACTGTACAACTTACCGATTCAGTAGCAAATGTATTGAATGTAACGAAAGAAAATCGTATATCTAGTGCTCCCGTTATGGATGGGGAAGACTTAGTCGGTATTGTGACTAGTCGAGATTTGCGTTATCTTGATGACTTAGAGCAGCAAGTTTCACAAGTAATGACCCCTAAAACAAAACTTATTACGGTAAAAGAAAAAGCACCAAAAGACTTAGTGTTAAATTTATTACATGAGCATCGCTTAGAAAGATTGCTAGTTATAGATGACGCCTTTAATTTAAAAGGAATGATTACGGTAAAAGATTTAAAGAAATCAACAGATCATCCTAATGCCTGTAAAGATGGCGAGGGGCGTTTAAGAGTTGGAGCCGCAGTTGGAACGGGAGCCGATACCGCAGATAGAGTTAAAGCTCTAGTCGAAGCGGGAGTTGATGCGGTGATTGTTGACACTGCTCACGGTCATTCCCAAGGCGTACTTGATAGAGTAAAATGGGTAAAAGAAACTTACCCTCAAATTGATGTAATCGGCGGAAACATCGCCACCGCCGCCGCCGCGTTAGACTTAGTTAAAGCGGGTGCAGATGCGGTGAAAGTTGGGATAGGTCCTGGTTCAATTTGCACCACTCGTATTGTTGCAGGGGTAGGTGTCCCACAATTAACGGCAATCTCTAATGTTGCAAAAGCCTTAAAAGGAACAGGGGTTCCGGTCATTGCCGATGGAGGAATTCGTTTTTCTGGCGATATTGCAAAAGCATTAGTTGCAGGTGCATCAACGGTGATGCTAGGCAGTATGTTTGCTGGAACCGAAGAATCGCCAGGTGAGGTTGAATATTACCAAGGTCGAGCGTATAAATCTTACCGTGGAATGGGCTCTTTAGGTGCTATGTCACAATCCCAAGGTTCTTCAGATCGTTATTTCCAATCGTCAAATGCAGCTGATAAGTTAGTACCTGAAGGAATTGAAGGTCGCGTTGCTTACAAAGGAATGCTTGCGCCGATTATTCACCAATTAGTGGGCGGTATTCGTTCGAGTATGGGGTATACTGGTTGTAAAGATATTCTAGAATTTAATGATAAGCCTGAATTTGTAAGAGTAACTAGTGCTGGAATGGTGGAAAGTCATGTTCATGATGTTACCATTACAAAAGAAGCCCCAAATTACAGGGTTTAATTAAAGGAAAAGCTTAACAACCTCCAATTATTTTTATAGGCTAAAGCCTTGGCAAAATTTTAATTTCGGTTGTTAAATTCTTTCTAAAATAAGGTTTTTATTTTATGGAAAAGATTGAAGATTTTACCCCCGATATAATTAATAGATTAATGAAACAAATTGATTTTTTTAATGAATTTGATAAAAAAGAAGTGCAGTTTGTTTTAAAATATATGGATGATTTTATTCGTTATCAGGCAGATGAAAAAGTATTGCAAGAAGGCGAGCATGATGACGCCGCAATGTATGTGGTCTTAGCAGGCAGGTGTTTAGTCTCATTAGGTAGCGACAATGCTTTGTTGGGTGAAATTCAAGCAGGTGATTTTTTTGGAGAAATTTCTTTTTTTGATCGCCATATGCGTACAGCGAGTATTACTGCTACGGAAGTCAGTGTTTTATGGAAAATAAGCCATGATTTACTAGAAGAAGCCACCGTTGAATTAAAAAATAAAATTTATAAAAAAATCATTCATAAGCTTACCCGTACATTAACGGACTCTAATCAAAAAATAAGCAAACCCCTCATTTAATTTTCATTAAGGAAAATATTTTAATGTCTCTACACAATATTCATGACCACCGAATTTTAATTCTTGATTTTGGTTCACAGTATACCCAGTTAATAGCACGAAGAATTCGTGAAATTGGTGTTTATTGTGAAGTAGAACCATGGGATATTGACGCGAAAGATGTTTTAGAATTTAATCCGCAAGGAATTATTCTTTCAGGTGGCCCTGAAACAGTTACAGGAGATGACTCACCCAAAGCACCTCAATGTGTGTTTGAAATGAATGTTCCTGTACTCGGTATTTGCTATGGTATGCAAACCATGGCAGAACAACTCGGTGGGCAAGTTGTAAATGCACTTGAACATGAATATGGCTATGCTCAAGTAAGAGCAAGAGGGCATTCCAAATTATTAAAAGATATTGAAGATTCTGTAACTGAAGAAGGCTATGGCATGCTAGATGTTTGGATGTCGCATGGTGATAGAGTTGAAAATATGCCAGATGGATTTAAGCTGATGGCATCTACGCCAAATTGCTCAATTGCAGGAATGGCAAACGAAGAAAAAAACTTTTATGGCATTCAGTTTCACCCAGAAGTAACGCATACTGCACAAGGCGAACGCATGATTGAACGCTTTGTAGTCGATTTATGTGATTGTAAAAAATTATGGACAACTGAAAATATTATTGAAGATTCAATCATCAACATACGCAAGCAAGTTGGAAACGACGAAGTTTTGTTAGGGTTATCTGGTGGTGTAGATTCATCTGTTGTCGCCGCATTACTACACAAAGCAATTGGTTCACAGTTAACTTGTGTGTTTGTTGATCATGGTTTGCTTCGTCATAACGAAGGCGATCAAGTAATGGCAATGTTTGCTGAAAACATGGGTTTAAAAGTTGTTCGAGTAGATGCTGAAGATTATTTTATGGGTAAACTAGCTGGTGAAGCAGATCCAGAGAAAAAGCGAACAATTATTGGTCACGCCTTCATTAAAGTATTTGATGAAGAGTCAACTAAGTTAAACTCTGTAAAATGGCTAGCACAAGGCACAATTTATCCTGATGTAATTGAATCAGCAGGTTCAAAAACAGGCAAAGCTAAAGTCATTAAATCTCACCATAATGTTGGTGGATTACCAGATGACATGGCACTAGAGTTATTAGAGCCATTAAGAGAGTTGTTTAAAGATGAAGTTAGAAAGCTTGGTGTAGCATTAGGTTTACCAAGAGAAATGGTCTATCGTCACCCGTTTCCTGGCCCTGGTTTAGGTGTAAGGATTTTAGGTGAAGTAAAGCAAGAATATGCAGAAATACTGAGTCTTGCCGATCACATCTTTATTGAAGAATTGCGAAAATGGGATCTGTATGATAAAACCTCACAAGCATTTGCTGTCTTTTTACCTATAAAGTCAGTAGGTGTCGTTGGTGATGCTCGTCGATATGATTATGTCATTGCTTTAAGAGCGGTAGAAACCATAGATTTTATGACCGCAAGATGGGCGCACCTACCTTATGATTTTTTAGAAGTTGTTTCGGGAAGAATTATTAACGAAATTTCTCGCATAACTAGAGTGACCTATGATATTTCAAGTAAACCACCTGCTACGATTGAATGGGAATAGTTGCCCCAGCTAATCTTAACGCCGAAGAGGTGGATCTATTCTGGATGCAACATGCTTTAATGCTTGCAAAAAAAGCAGAGCAAGAAGGTGAAGTTCCTGTCGGAGCAGTAATAATAGAAAATAATGAACTTATCGCAGAAGGTTGGAATAAAACAATCCAGTTAAATGACCCAACAGCCCACGCCGAAATTATTGCCCTAAGAAAAGCAGGGCAAGTCAAAAAAAACTACCGTCTAGTTAATCTAATCATGTATGTAACTCTAGAACCCTGCCCAATGTGTGCAGGAGCTTTAGTTCACGCTAGAATCAAAAAAATAATTATTGCCACCAACGATCCAAGAACAGGTTGTGCGGGAAGCTTAATGAACTTAATTCAGAACGAAAAACTAAATCATCAATTAGATTTAGAAAAAGGCATCTTACAGCAAGAGTCCAGTGAGTTAATTCGCCAGTTTTTTAGGAGGAAAAGAGCAGCTAAAAAAACTTAGCGCGCCTTTTTATCTCTTCACCTGAAAAATCTTTTTGCTTCAAAAACAAAAAACGCCAGGGGCAGGTAATAATTCACTTCAAAATTTTCTTGTAAGTGTTAGAATACGCCCAAATTTCAAAGACATAAACTAATTCTAAGGATAAAGCATTGATTTCTACCTCTAACATCACCATGCAGTTTGGTGAAAAACCTCTTTTCGAAAATATATCAGTAAAGTTCGGTGACGGAAATCGTTTCGGTTTAATTGGAGCCAACGGCTGTGGTAAATCAACCTTTATGAAAATCCTAGGTGGCGATCTAGTGCCTACCGCAGGGCATGTCATGACGGATCCAGGTGATGTAGTAGGTAAGCTAAAGCAGGATCAGTTCGCTTATGAAGAATTTAGTGTTGTCGATACTGTTATCATGGGTAATCTAGAGTTATGGAAAGTGAAGCAGGAGCGAGATAGGATTTATAACTTGCCAGAAATGTCAGAAGAAGATGGTATTAAAGTTGGCGATCTAGAAGCAGAATTCGGTGAAATGGATGGTTATACCGCAGAATCAAGAGCGGGAGAGTTGCTACTTGGTCTTGAAATTCCAGTAGAACAACATTTTGGACCAATGTCAGGCGTTGCAC
The DNA here is from genome assembly GCA_964388565.1 of uncultured Piscirickettsiaceae bacterium. GTDB lineage: Bacteria > Pseudomonadota > Gammaproteobacteria > Thiomicrospirales > Thiomicrospiraceae > Hydrogenovibrio. The sequence continues at coordinate 20,436 of CAYMAW010000002.1, forward strand.
CAGGTTGGAAGCTAAGAGTTTTACTCGCACAAGCACTGTTTTCAGATCCAGATATTTTGTTATTAGATGAGCCAACAAACAACTTGGATATTAACACCATTCGTTGGCTTGAAAACATGCTAAATGAACGCAAGTCAACCATGATTATTATCTCTCATGATAGGCATTTCTTAAACTCAGTTTGTACGCATATGGCAGACTTAGATTATGGCGAACTAAGGCTCTACCCAGGTAATTATGATCAATATATGTTCGCAGCAACACAGTCAAGAGAACAACTACTTTCAGATAACGCCAAGAAACAAGGGAAGATTAACGAGTTAAAAAGCTTCGTGAGTCGGTTCTCAGCCAATGCATCAAAAGCAAAGCAAGCCAGTTCCCGTGCTAAATTAATTGATAAAATTGAATTAGAAGAAGTAAAGGCATCGAGTCGCGTCAATCCATTTATTCGTTTCGAACAAAAGAAAAAGCTATTTCGTCTTGCATTAGAAATGGAAAAAGTATCCAAGTCTTATGATAATAATGTCGTTTTTACCAAGATGAATCTAATGTTAGAAGTTGGCGAAAAGCTAGCCGTCATTGGTGCCAACGGAGTAGGTAAAACAACCTTTTTGAAAACCCTAGTCGGAGATACCGAAATAAACTCGGGAGAGGTCAAGTGGTCAGAAAACTCTAAAATAGGCTATTACGCCCAAGATCACTCACACGATTTTGACGAAGATATGACGCTTATTGACTGGATGTCTCAATGGAAAGCACCCTCTGATGACGAACAGGCCGTTCGGGGTGTACTTGGTCGCTTACTTTTTTCACAAAAAGAAATAGATAAATCTACCAAGGTTCTATCAGGGGGTGAGCAGGGAAGAATGTTGTTCGGCAAGCTAATGTTACAAAAGCCTAATATTCTTATTATGGACGAGCCAACGAACCATTTAGACATGGAGTCGATAGA
>CAYMAW010000003.1:0-15147 GCA_964388565.1 uncultured Piscirickettsiaceae bacterium
GCAGAATCAACCGCAGATGTCGTTGCTTCTTTTGCAGAATCAACCGCAGATGTCGTTGCTTCTTTTGCAGAATCAACCGCAGATGTCGCTGCTTCTTTTGCAGAATCAACCGCAGATGTCGCTGCTTCTTTTGCAGAATCAACAACTTGAGAAGTTGCGTCTTTTGCAGAGTCTACAACTTGAGAAGTTGCATCTTTTGCAGAATCAACTGCTTTTTCTAAAAAAGAAGCACCTTCTTTAGACTCAGTATTTTCACTGTTATCTCCACATGCTACAAGAAAAGAGGAGCTCAATATTAATGATGCTAATAATTTTAATTTCATTTTTTATCCTTTTGTTTTTTTATAAGTCGATTAATTTATTTTATAAATTAACCGTATTTTAATATATTTTAACGGAAAGTTCTTATCTAATTAAGATGCGTTAAACAAATGTACATCTCTTTGAGGGAATGGAATGGAAATTTCATTCTTATCAAGAGCTATTTTAATCTGTTCATTGATATCAAAATAAACATCCCAATAATCTTCTGGCTTACAATGTGGTCGAACCACAAGGTCAACTGAGCTATCACCAAAACCGTCAACCCCTACAAATGGTGCAGGTTCATTTACGACTAAACTATGATTATTCATTACTTCTAATAATATTGATTTTGCTTTTTGAACATCTGCACTATAAGAAATACCGACGGTTAAGTCGACACGAATTACACCTTCAACGCTATAATTTGTAATTGTTCCATTTGACATTAAACCATTAGGGACAATAATCTGTTTATTTTGGAAATTAACTAAAACGGTATTAAAAATTTGAACTTCTTTTACTGCTCCTAATTGACCTTGTGCTTCAACTAGATCTCCTACTCGATATGGCTTAAATATCATAATTAATACGCCACCTGCAAAGTTAGCTAAACTACCTTGTAAAGCTAAGCCAATCGCTAGACCTGCGGCACCCAATACGGCTATAAATGAGGTGGTTGCAATACCGATCATTGAGGCAACGGATATAAACAATAGTAGCTTAAGTACCCAGCCAACAAGGCTAGTAATGAATGGAATCAATGTCGCATCAACTTTTGATTTTTTCATTGACGCTTCAAGTAGCTTGCTTGCAAGACCAATTAACCACAAACCGATTAACAGTGTGATAATTGCTAAGGCTAATTTAGGGGCGTAAGTTAACACCATTTCATAAGCTTGCCCTGCTAGAGAGTCAAGCTGTGAGACTGCTGAATCTATTTCTTTCATTTTTTTTCCTTTATTTTTATAATTTTATGACTGATCATACTTTACTAAAGTTAGAAAGGCAACACCATTAAGTGAGTATTAAGATGCAAAGTAGTAAAGCATGTAAATCCCATACATTATAACCATTACGATACTAAACAGGGTGATAGGACGAATTTTGTCTTGTTTTATTGTGTAGCCTTGCTGTTTGAGCTTTTTATCTTGAAAATGACGCTTTAACATCCAGTATGCAAAAAACAATACGGCAACAATCGTTAGTAAATTTAATAATTTACCCATTTAGTAACTTTCTGACTATGTCTAAATCCTGTTGTGTGTCAACCCCTACCCCTGCTTCCATAAGAGCATCAAGAACTAAAATTTTTTCTCCGTGCCATAGTACGCGTAGTTGTTCTAATTTTTCTACCTTTTCAAGCTCGCATTCTTCCCAGTTAATATACTGCTGAATAAAACCTGCACGGTAGGCATATAAGCCAATGTGGCGTTTGTATGCCCAGTTTGATGGTAAAGTTGGTTCTTTACCAAAGGTGTCTCTTGACCATGGCATAGGTGCACGAGTGAAATTTAGGGCAAAATTTTGTTGGTTACGAATAACTTTAACGGCATTCGGGTCAAACACGGTTTTAATATCGTCAATAGGTTCGCAAAGCGTTGCCATATTAATAGTTTCATTCTTTTCTAGCCCTGCGGCAACTTGCTGAATTAATTCTGGTGGCAACATGGGTTCATCGCCTTGTACATTAACGATAATATCTTGTTCGTTAAAGCCAAGTTTTTCAATTACTTCGGCAATGCGTTCTGTGCCTGATTGGTGATTTCTATTAGTCATGCAAACTTCTGCACCAAAGCATTCACAAACCGTTTTTACTTGTTCATTATCTGTTGCTATCACAATTCTATTTGCGTTAGATTTTTGGGCTTGCTCCCATGTACATTGAACCATGGTTTTGCCCGCGGTAATTTCTTTTAATGGTTTACCTTGCAATCTGCTTGACTCAAAACGGGCTGGAATGACGACAATAAATGACATTATGCACTCACTTTTTTCTTACTGTAAAATTCTTTTTCTTCTGTTGTTAATGTATTCGCTTCATTTTCAAGCATGATAGGTATGCCATCTCGAATTGGAAATGCTAGCCCTGCTGCGGTTGAGATAAGTAGCTGTTGTTTTTTATCATAAATTAATTTTGTTTTGGTAAGTGGGCAAACCAGGATTTCTAATAATTTAGCGTCCATGAGTGTATTCCTTTAAAATTTGTTGTGCTAATTCAACTGAGCAAGTTGGCTGTACTTCTAAATACCACCAATCATCTGCTGCAAAAGAGGAACATTTTACCGCATCTTTTTCGGTCATAAGCAAAGGTTTGACTTTCTCTTTCCAGTTAAAGTCATTTAATTGATAATTTTTATGATCGGGAAAGTCTTTTTCCGTTATTTGAATATCTAAACTAGATAAGGTTTGATAGAAACGCTGTGGGTTGCCAATTCCTGCTATGGCATGAACGGATTGTTCTGCAAAAAATGCAATTGGTTGCGTTTTATTTGGGTTGTTTACCCGTCTAAAGACAATAGGAGTTAATTCCATTTTATAAAGTTTAGTTGAGAATCTTGCTAACTTTAAATCTTTATTTTTTCCGTTTGTCACAATAAACTTAGCCATTTTAAGGCGTTCAGATTTTTCTCTTAATGGCCCCGCAGGCATACATAAATCATTACCAACACCCCTTTCTCCATCAAAGATAATCACTTCAATATCTCTTGCCATTGCGTAATGTTGCAAACCATCATCAGAAATAATAATATCTAATTTTCGTTTTTTAGTTAACAATTCAATCGCATCAACTCGATTTGGTGAAACCGCGATAGGACAATTTAACCGCTGTTGAAATAAAACTGGTTCGTCGCCCACTTGTTGTGGCAATGATTTTTCATTTACCAATATTGGATAGTTTTCACTTTTCCCACCATAGCCACGGCTGACAATCCCATAGGATATTTTTTGTTGATCTAGTTCGTTTGCCAACCATAAAATAAAAGGCGTTTTGCCACTACCACCGACAACAATATTGCCAACCACTATTACCGTTGCCGAGGTTTGTTTGTTTGGAGGGTTATCTAAGAACTTTTGTAATCTTTTACTTGCTACAAAACAGACTAAACTTGCGAGTGGTTTTAAAACATAGCTTTGCCATGATTTTTGTTTTGTCCAAAATGTAGGCCAACTCATTTTATTTATTACACCTGTGATTATATTTTTGATGGTATATTTTTTGGCGGCGTAATCGCTCTAAGCTATTTAACTGCCAACTAGTTGGTGTTATTGTAAACTCTATTGCACCAGAACAGGCGGTATTCAACCATTTTGAATTATGTTTTTCGACTCTATCTATTATTTTTTGCTTGGGAAAACCAAACCTATTTTTATAGCCTGTTACAAAAACAACCATTGTTGGCTTAACTATTTTTAACCAGTCATTTGAGGTTGAAGTATTACTGCCGTGATGCCCTGCGATTAAGATGCCGCTCTGCAAACTATTTCCATGGCGTTTAATGAGTGTTTTTTCTATTTTCTTGGAAACATCGCCCATAATCATAATTGATTGCGTACCTGTTGTTATTTGCAATACGCAAGAACGATTGTTGTCGCTTGTTTTTTCTTTTGGTCTCGATATAACCGAAAATAATACCTCATCAAAAACCCAATTTTTTTGGTGACAATCAGTAAAATCATTCCGTTTTGCTAACTTGTTTAACTTGCGAGCTTGTCCTGATACTTTTTCAAGTGCCTTTACTTTTTTTAAAAGTGAAACCACCCCACCAGAATGATCTAAATCGCTATGGCTAACCATTAACAAATCAATTTCATTCACTTTTTGTTGTTTTAAATAAGGTAACAAGGCTAATTTTGCACCGTCTAGCTTATCGCCCCATTTTGCGCCCGTGTCATAGACAACCGTATGGTTTTTTGTTTCGATTACTAACGCTTGCCCTTGCCCGACATCTAATATTGTTAATTTTATTTCGCCTTGTTTGGTTGGTTTATCTACATTCCAAATTGAAAGCAAGGCGATTAAAATAAAAAAGCTAATTATCGCGAGGGGCAAAGAAACGAATAATTTAATTTTAAATCGGTACAGCATAAACCAGGTTAAATAAACTAGGCTAACCTGCCAAATTTCAACCCGACCTAATACCAAAAACCCATTATTCAACCCACTACTAATCGTTGACACCTGTGTTAAGAACAGCCATAAATAATGCCAAATAAAATCATTTACCTGTACGACAAAAAACGCCAGGGGGGGGGATAGATCTATCAAAACTAGGTTACTTATCAGAGTTAAAAATAAAAATGGCAATGCCAAAATAGACACCACTGGCACGGCAATTAAATTTGCAACACTACTAATAAAAGGTATTTGTTGAAAGTAAAATGCTAACAATGGAATCATTCCTAAGGTTAATACAATTTGAATTAAGATGGTTTTTTGCCAAACTTTAAGTGGTTTAACCCATGGTTGTTGCAGGGTCAAAAATATTAAAAACACCGCTCCAAATGATAACCAAAAACCTGTATTTAACACGGAACTAGGTTGCCAAATAACAACCGCAATCGCCGCTAACGATAATGCCGACCAGGGTTGGAATTTTCTTCGTAAAAATAATAACAGAATAAAAACCGCCGCCATTATCCATGCTCGTTGCGTAGAAACTGCCGCCCCTGAGATATAAAGATAAAAACTAATTAAAAATAAAACCGCTACCGCTGAAAATAAAACATTAGGGATTTTCCTTATTTTGGCTGAATATCGAATCAAAACCCTCCAAAGCCAACCAAATAAAACGAACCCTAGCAGAGCCATAATACCAATATGCAACCCTGAAATAGCCATTAAGTGGATTGTGCCTGTTTTTTCTAGCACCTCCCATTGCAGGGCATTAATTTTACTTTTATCACCAATAAGCAACGCTTTATACAACGCTAAATTAGTTGAGTTTTTAAATATTTTATCAATCTGATTAGACAACCAAAAACGCAAATCAAAACCATGTTCTTCAAGTAATTGGAATGCACTATTTCTTGTATTAACACTACCTCTTGCTACGATGTCCTGCGTAAACAAATATTGTTCATAATCAAATGCTTTTGGGTTAATACTAGAATGGTTAGACTTTAATTTAACAGGCAAACACCATTTTTGTCCCGTTATAATTTCGGGTAAAAAATCTTTTCGTCCCTCATACCAGCTTAACTTTATTTTTGGTTTTAAAAAATAACGATGACTATCTGTTGTATTTTTTATTTGATGAATTTCAAATAAAAACGAAGCCTTCTTTACACCGTGCGTCGAATAACCAATCTCAGGTAAATTAATAACTTTTCCTACGATTTGTACAGGTAAATTTAAGTAATCATGATCGACAACTGCCCGTAAATGATAAGAAGAAAACGCTAACAAAAAACCAATTAACCAAGCAACGAACCAAATCATTAAATTTAATGCAAAAAACCTTTGTATAATATAAATTATAAAAATGATAGACAGACCGATTGGAATAACAAAGACGGGTTCTAAAAAATTATAGAAACTCAAGACTCCAAGTACAAAAGCAACGACAAATTTTATAAATAAATACTGGTGCATATGCCAAAAAAACTCATTAAAAAGTATATGCCTAACCCTGAAAAAATACGCAACATGAAAGGGTTAGGTTTCTTAGCAACTTGGTTTGGAGATGCTAGTTTATGGCGTATTCACCGTCATAATACCGCAAAAGCATTTGCTGTTGGTTTATTTTGGATGAGTATACCTATCCCCTCACAAATGATTATGGCAACAATATCTGCCATTTTATGGCGTGCTAACTTACCCATTAGTGTTGCATTAGTATGGATTAGCAACCCTTTTACAATAGCGCCTATATTTTATTTTAACTACCTTATTGGTTCACTGATACTTGGCAAAAGTGCCGAAGAATCGCTAGGCTTTGAAATGAACTGGGATTGGCTATTAAATACTCTTGGGGAACTTTGGTTACCCTTGTTTTTTGGAAGTTTTATCGTCGGTCTTTCACTGGCTATTATTAGCTACTTCAGCTTATTATTATTTTGGCGACTACATGTTATTTCTCGTTGGAAAAACAGATTATGCTTAAAAAAGGAGCAACAAAAATGAAAATACTTCAAAAACTAACTTTACCTATATTTTTTATCCCTGCCATTGCATTCGCAGAAATGCCTAATATGGGTGGGGCAAATATGCAACAAATGATGATGAAAATGCAAGATCTTGAAGCCTGTATGAAAAAAGTTGACCAAAACGCGTTAGAAAAACTTTCTGAGAAAGGAGAAAAACTACAAAACAACATTCAAACGCTCTGTCATGCAGGCAAAAAAGATGAGGCTCAAAAAGAACTAATTAAGTTCTCCAATACAATCAACTCAAATAATGATTTAAGAAAAATGAGAGAGTGTGTCAATAAAATAGATTTACCGATGATAAAAAGTAAACTAGACGATAAATTTGATCTCGATACTAGCCAAAACATCTGTGATTCCATGAAAAGGTAGCGATAGCTACCCCCCCTGGCAATTTTTAGCCAGATTAATGAAGACACTAAACAACCGCGATTAAGATTTTACAGAGAAAAAACTCTCTACAAGTTTTAACCCGTAAAAAACAATTAGTGGTTGTTAAACTCCTTCTTAAGGAAGCACTTAACTACCTTTCTCATTCATATTTTCTAATGCTGAAATGACCTTGTGATTTAAACTGCCTTCGGGGTATTTACCGAGCGCATTTTCTTTGCCAACGGGAACGCCTGTAAATAGTTCTAATGCGTCGTCAATGTGACTCATTGCGTAAATATGAAATTTTCCGTCTGCAACGGCTTTACGGACTTCTTCATTAAGCATTAAATGTTTGGTATTTGCTTCAGGAATGACCGCCCCTTGCGTGCCTGTAATTCCTCTCGCTTTACAGACTTTATAGAAACCTTCTATTTTTTCATTCACTCCACCGATCGGTTGTATTTCTCCAAACTGGTTTATCGAACCTGTTATGGCTATATCTTGGCGTAGTGGTTCGCCTGTAATAGAGGAAATCAGTGCGATTAATTCGGCTGATGATGCACTATCTCCTTCTATACCGTCGTAAGTTTGCTCCATTACAATAGAGGCTGAAAAGCCAAGTGCTTTATCTTTCATGTAGCGACCACGCAAATAACCCGACAAGATTAGCATTCCTTTAGAGTGAATAGGACCAGACATTTCAACTTCCGTTTCAATATCCAATACACCTTCATCTCCTGCCGATGCTTGTGAAGTGATTCTAACGGGCTGTCCGAATGATTGCCTACCAACGGTTAATACGGTTAAACCATTGACTTGTCCGACATGACTACCACTGACACTAATCAAGACTTGCTCTTCCGCAATGGCTTTATGATAATGGTCTTCCATTAACCCAGTATGAAACTCTCTCTGGCGAATCGTTGCTTCAATAGTTTCTCTTGTTATTTCTTGTTCATCATTGGCTCTTGCATAGGCGTGGGCTTCTGCTAGCACATCTCTTAAAATGGCTTTATTGGTATAAATTCTAGATTCTGACTCCACCATTCGAGAAGAATGCTCAATTAACCTTTCATAAGCGGAAGTTGCAACGGGTAAATCTTCCCAGTCTTCGGTTTCAATGGCGAGTTGTTTTGCTAAGATCAGTTCATGTTCGGTAGTTCTTTCTCTATCATTTTCAAATTGAACTTGCACTTTAAATAATCTATTAAACTGACTATCAATTTCTTGTAGGGCATAAAAATGCGTTGCTCTGCCTAATAAAACGAGGGTTACATCTAGCGGAAAATCTGGCAAATGATAAGGAACAACATTACTTGAAGAAGGGATATCAAAGGTTAATTTTTTACTCGTTAAAGTGGCTTTTAAGTTTGACCAAATCTCTGGATCTTTTAATACCGCTTCGACACTTAACATTAAATAACCACCACTAGCTTGTTGTAACAAGCCTGCTTGGTGGTTCATCGCTAAGGTAACTGTGTCACTAGCATTGGCACTGGCCGAATTAATAGTATAACCAAATAATTTTGGCATGGTTGCATTCTGTTCATAAATAACGGGTGCGTACTCAATCCCTTTGTGATCGACCAACACATTAACATCAAAAATAGATAGCCCTTGTTCTGAGCTTACTTCTTCAACTCCGCCTTGCTTGGCTGTAGTGACCTGTTCATCAGACTGATTCCAAAATAACTGTAATTTAGAAATAATGGACTCTTTTAGTGACTCTAAATATCTTTTGACTTCTTCAGTTTCTCCAAACTCAATTTTTAGTGTATCAATTAAGGGAGAAAGATATTCATTTGAAATATCTGTATTTAATTTTCGTCCTGAATCTAAAAATTGATGTTGTAAAAAAGGAAACTTTGTTAGCCCTTTATTTAGTTCTTCTTCAACTAAGTCAAAACTTTCTGTAAACTTTTTCTGTAAAGGTTCTTCAAGCTTTTCAACCTCTTGCATTTTTAAACGCTTACCATCTACAATTGCTGTCAGCACAAAGCTATTTTCTGCCTGTTCAATATCGACACTTAGCGATTCTGCCAGTTCATACGCAGGATCAAGTGCTTTTTGTTGATTCTCGGCTAAGTATTTGTCTAATCGTTGGTTTTTTAACTGATAAGCATGGCTGTCAAATACGACGGGAAGTTGTTCTTTTAGTTGCGTGATAAAACCCTCTACTGCCGTTTTAAATTTGCTACCTGAACCGGCACTTAAATAAAGATATTTTGTTTTATTCGTTTCATTAAAATCTGAAACCAGCACCACATCTTTCGGTGCTTTTTTACGCTGTGCGGCTTCTTTTAACATGCTTTTAGACATGCCAATACGCCCGACACCATTTTCGCCCATAATAAAAATATGATTTTGCTTTCGTTTAAGGTGTAAACCAAAATTTAATGATTGAAAAGCACGAGGATGAAAGCGTTCCATAAACGCTTTCAAATTTGATTCTTTTTTTAAAAAATCACTTGGATTAATATGGGTATGACGGTACAACTCTCTAGCGGTTAACTTTCTCATTTTTTATTTTTATCTTCTATTATTCGTCGTAAGGATGGTTGGCTCTGATTTTATGAATCGCTAAATCAGCTCCCATCTCCTGCTCTTCTTCGTCCATTTTAATCGGTAGCATTTTATCAATTAATTTATAAATAATATAGCCACCTACAAAGGCAATACTAATACCTAAAAATGTACCAATCAGTTGTGATATAAGAGAAACGCCACCTAATCCACCCAGTGCAGTTGTGCCAAAAATTCCCACGGCTATTGCTCCCCAAACACCACATAAACCATGTAAAGGCCAAACACCCAATACATCATCTATTTTTAAGTTTTTCTGTGTCCAAACAAATGCTTTCATAAAGATAAACCCTGCCACCATGCCGATGAATAAAGCGGATAAAGGACTTACCACATCCGAACCTGCACAAATAGCCACTAAGCCAGCTAAGGGGCCGTTATGAATAAATCCAGGATCCTTGCGACTAAAGAATGTAGTGGCTAAAATCCCTCCCACCATTGCCATTAATGAATTAACTGCGACAAGTCCTTGTATTCCTTCAATTGCTTGAGCTGACATTACATTAAAACCGAACCAACCAACGGTTAAAATCCACGCTCCTAATGCTAAAAATGGAATATTTGATGGTGGGTAACTATTCTTAATTTTACCATTTTTATGATAGCGACCATGGCGAGCACCAATAATCATAATAGCGGCTAAGGCAATCCAACCACCCACGCCATGCACAACGACTGAACCTGCAAAATCATGAAAACCAGCACCAAAAGTTTGTTCTAGCCACGCTTGAAAACCAAAATTTCCATTCCAAGCAATACCTTCAAATAAAGGGTATAAAAAAGCAACGATAAAGAAGGTTGAAATCAATACTGGGTAGTACCTTGCCCGTTCGGCAATCCCGCCCGAAACAATGGCAGGAATCGCTGCCGCAAAGGTCATTAAAAATAAAAACTTAACTAGCTCGTAGCCTGATTTTTCGGTCATGGCTTGGGTTAATGAACCATCAACATTAAACCCTAAAAACACACCATAGGCAACACCATAACCAATAAAAAAATAAGAAACCGTTGAAACCCCTAAATCGGTCATAATTTTAGTTAAAGCATTCACTTGGTTTTTATGCTGTACCGTTCCCACTTCTAAAAAAGCAAACCCTGCATGCATAAACAAAACTAAAATTGCACCTAATAGAATAAAAAGCACATCAATGCTAGTTGTTAACTGTTCCATATTTCCTCTCCACTATATTTAAAAAATTAGATTTATTATATACTTTGCTTAATTATAATAATTGTATAATAATCGTGAAAATCCTAAAAAATAGGAATGCGTTATTATGCGACTACAAATGCTAGAATTTGTCGATCAAGTTTGGTCTGAACCATTATCTAATTTTAAAGAGTTTGATTCCGAACAAACTTTAGTCCTTGTTTTTGCCGACAGTCAACTTGACGAACTAACGGAACAAATTAGACAAATCAACTTAACTTTCCCCAACTCTATCATTATTGGGGGTTCAACAGCAAGTGAAATTTTAAATACCGAAGTAAAAGAAGAGTCTATTGCTATTTCGATAATACAGTTCGAAAAAGGTACTATTTTTAGCATCAAAGAAAAAGTAACGGACTTTAATAATACTACCGATATTGCAAAAAGTATCGGAAAAAAAGTGTTGAGCCAATCAAAAAAAATCAATCAACCTATAAAAGGCGTTTTTGTCTTATCTGATGGTTTGAATATCAATGGCACACACCTCATCAACGGTTTCAATGAATCTCTACCCAATATTCTCATTACAGGTGGTGCGATGGCTGATGGCAGTCGATTTGAAAAAACTTATACATTAGACCATACAGAATGGAAAAGTAATGAAATCGTTGCGGTTGCTTTTTATGGCGAAAGTATTGAGATGAGCCATGGTTCTAAAGGTGGTTGGGATATTTTCGGTCCTCAAAGAACCGTAACAAAGTCAACCGACAACATTGTTTATGAATTTGATGGTAAGCCAGCTCTTGATTTATACAAAACATACCTAGGTGAACTCGCATCTGACTTGCCTGCTTCAGGTTTATTGTTTCCGATTGCCATTATCAATGATGATGGGACACAACTTGTTCGTACTTTAATTGCCGTCGATGAAGAAAAAAATGCCGTCATTTTTGTAGCAGATGTTGCTGAAGGATCACAAATACAGCTAATGAAAGCAAAATTTGACCGTCTTATTGATGGGGCTTATTCCGCCGCAGAATTAACGCAATGGAAAGATCTTTCAGGCGACCAACCTACTCTTGCAATCGCTGTTAGTTGTGTTGGGCGATTGCTCGTTTTAAAGAGACGAATTGAAGAAGAAGTTGAAGCAACGCTTGATGCCCTTCCTAAAAACACCCAGCAAATTGGTTTCTACTCTTATGGTGAAATATCGCCATTAAGCAATGGAACCTGTGGTTTGCACAATCAAACAATGACGCTAACGACCATTAGAGAAAATTAAAGATTGTTTAGACTAAATGAAAAATAATAATACCGAAACACACTCTGCACTTAAACGAATGCTAAAACGCTTAAAGTTAACCGAAGATTCCCCACCCTCTAACGAGGTTTGGGAAACACTGTTAACTCGTTTAAATACTAGTTTTCAAGGCTATGATGAAGAGCGGTACATGCTAGAACGAGCGTTACAAATTTCATCTGATGAAATGATGTCACTGAACGCAGAAATAAAAAAACAATCTGAATCTAATCTAAAATTTCAGAAACAAAAATTTGAATCAATCCTTGAATCATTAAACGACGCTATTTGTGAAGTGGATTCAAATGGCTGTATTATCTACGCAAATAATGCCGCAAAAACAATACTTTCTTTCCTTGAAAAAGAACTTTATTCACTACCTTTTTATCAGTTTTTTGAATTTTCAGGATTCAACAAAAAAGAGAATATAATTAAACAAGTATTAGACGGACATTTTTTATATGACGATAATGCAACACTTTATCAAAAAAATAAATCAACGCCTATTTCTTTAGTCTTGTCTCCCATTCAAAATAGTCAAAAAAAGCCAACCCTTGCTCTTATTTTTAGAGATATTAGCAAACAAAAACATCATGAAAAAGAACTCACTAAAGCAAAAGAGCAGGCTGAACTTGGCTCAAAAGCAAAATCTGAATTTTTAGCAACGATAAGCCATGAAATTAGAACACCATTAAATGGTGTAATCGGCATGTCTAATTTATTAATAGATACAGACTTAAATGAAGAACAGCTCCAATTTACTAATTCCATTAAATACTCAGGAAACGCCCTACTTTCTATTATCAATGATGTTTTAGACTTTTCAAAAATTGAAGCGGGAGAAATGCAACTAGAAAATATTCATTTCAATCTTCCTCTAATTTTTAAAAATTTACACGATATTTTTAGTATTAAGTTCAAAGAAAATAAAATAAAATTTACTTCATTCATGTCACCCAGACTACCTGAATTTATTGATGGCGACCCGACAAAAATCCGCCAAATATTAATTAATTTAGTCGGCAATGCCTATAAATTTACCCATTCAGGTCAGGTTATTATTTCTGCTCAAGAAATAAGCCGTAATAATAATAAAATTAATATTCGTTTTTCGGTTAAAGATACCGGAGTAGGAATATCTAACAAATCTAAAGAGAATCTTTTTCAGTCATTTTCACAAGTAGATTCCTCAACCACACGCAAGTATGGCGGTACCGGATTAGGTTTAAGCATATCTAAAAGACTCACTGAAATGATGGGTTCTACAATTTTGTTAGATAGTGAAGAGGGTAAAGGTAGTGAATTTCACTTCCAAATAGAATTTAACATTTCTTCTAAAAAGACAATAAGCAAGCCTAAAATAATAACCTACGATGGGCAAGGAAAGCATATTCTTATCGTTGAAGATAACAAAATTAACCAACTATTGGCGGTTAAAATTTTAGAAAAACTTAATTTTAAAGTAACCGTCGCTGAAAATGGTTTACTAGGCGTTGAGAGTTTTCAAAATAACTTGTATGACCTTATATTAATGGACTGCCAAATGCCTGTTTTAGATGGTTACGAAGCAACAAAACTGATTCGTGAACTAAATGAAAAAGGGCTAAATGTACCCATTATTGGCTTAACCGCTAACGCGATGAAAGGAGACAGAGAAGTGTGTCTAAATGCAGGAATGAACGACTATTTAACTAAGCCGATTAATGTAGCATTATTACAAGCAACACTAAAAAATTGGCTCGATTAACGCCAGGTGAGCTAACACCTTTACAACCCTTAACTAAGGCTATTTTTCAGCATAAAAACATTCAAGTTTGGTTAAAAAGAGATGACCTAAATCACCCTTTAATTCAAGGGAACAAACTACATAAACTCAAATACAATTTACAAAAAGCCAAACAACTTAATTGTGATACTTTAATCAGTTTTGGTGGAGCTTACTCTAATCATATTGCTGCTTTAAGCATAGCAGGTAAAGAACAAGGCTTTAGAACCCTTGCTTATATTCGTGGCGATGAGCTTAAAAACACCCCTGAAAAATGGAGCCATACTCTAAAGGAGGCTCATAAATACGGTATGGAATTTGTGTTTTTAACGCGTCAAGATTATCGTAAAAAAAACAGTGATTCTTTTTTAAAAAACCTAAGCCAACAACAGCCAAACGCTTACATTATCCCAGAAGGTGGTACAAATTCTCTAGCAGTAAAAGGTTTTAAAGAAACGATTAATCATTTAGATATACAGTGTCCAGAATGGACGCACTTATTTACAGCGGTTGGCACAGGTGGCACGCTTTCAGGCTTAAGTAAATACGCTAATGAAAAACAGAAAATACAAGGCGTTGCAACGCTAAAAAATGCTGGCTACTTAGAAGAAGATATTGGAAAATTAACGCCTAAAAAAAACTGGCAACTTTTAACCGAATATCATGGCGGTGGCTATGCTAAAAACAATCCTCAAATACTCGACATTCAAACCTGGTTTGAACAGAACTTCAATGTTCTACTTGATCCAATCTATACCAATAAAATGGTTTTTGGCTTTATGGAGGAGCTAAGAAAAGACAACATCGCAGAAAATGCTAAAGTTATCCTTTACCATTCCGGCGGTTTACAAGGGAGAGCCCCTGGCAATTTTTAAAAGCGACTCAATACCCAGAGAAAGCAAAAAGTGCCGGGGCGGGGACTTATAGCCTAATTTTGACCTAAGCTCGTTGCCTTAATGCTTCATATAAAACAACGCCTGCGGCAACAGATACATTTAAGCTTTCAACTGAACCAACCATCGGAATTGCGGCTAAATAGTCGCAGGTTTCGCCTGTTAATTTTCGCAAACCAGTGCCTTCTGCACCCATAACTAGACCAACTGCACCCGTTAAGTTTACATCATAAATGGTTTTATCTGTTTCCCCCATGAGTCCCGTCATCCACATACCTTTTTTCTGTATATCTTTGATGGTTCTGGTTAGGTTTGAAACGACAATTAATTTAACCGTTTCTGCGGCACCACAAGCAACCTTACGAACCGTTGCATTCATGCCAACAGAATTATGTTTAGGGATAATTACAGCATCAACGCCAGTAGCGTCTGCTGTTCGTAAAATAGCCCCTAAATTGTGTGGGTCTTGCACTTCATCTAAAAACAAAAACAATGGATTGTCGAGACTATCAACCAAATTAATTAAGTCAGACTCTTTTAAGCTTGCTTGCTTAGCAACCGTTGCAACAATCCCTTGGTGAACGCCATCTATTTTATTAAAAAAAGACTTTGGTTCGGCGCTAATATTTAG
>CAYMAW010000003.1:15157-20393 GCA_964388565.1 uncultured Piscirickettsiaceae bacterium
ATTTAGCCCTAATTTTCGTGCTTGATTCACCAAAGATTGGACGCGTTTATTTAACGGTCCTTTTTGGTGGGTTAAATTAAAGATAGATTGTGGCGATTGTTTAATTAGTTTTTCAATCGCATGAATACCATACAGTTGTTCTTGGCTCATAAATTAGTCTTTTTCTTCTTTACGAGGTTTTCTGCCACGACTTTTACGACGATGGTTTCTTTTTTTCTTAGGTTTTTCTTCCGTTTCTGTTTCAGAATTCTCAACTATATTTTCTTCTAACTCGCTTTCTGAATTTCCAGAACTTTCTGTTTCCGTATCAATAAAACGCAAGTCAACTTTTCTTTCATCTTGATTAACTTGAGCAACTTGTACTCTAATTCGGTCACCTAGCTGATAAGTTTTGCCTGTTCTTTCACCTTTCAAACAATGTCTTGAGGCATCATAATGGAAGTAATCGTCGCCTAACTCGGTAATATGAACCAATCCTTCAACATACAATGGATCTAACTCTACAAACAAACCAAAATTAGTCGCGGCAGTCACAATCGCGTCATACTCTTCACCTAAACGGTGTGATAAATATTCACATTTTAAGAAGGTAACGGCATCACGGGTCGCTTCATCTGCTCTTCTTTCAGTATCTGAACAATGCTGACCTAATGATTGCATATCACTTCCAGAGTAGGCAAACTTTTCAACTTCTTTCTTTTCCCACGCAAAACGAATAGCACGGTGAATTAATAAGTCTGGATAACGACGAATTGGCGAAGTAAAGTGGGCATAGTTTTCATAGTTTAAACCAAAATGTCCTTTATTTTCAGGCTGATAAACTGCTTGATTCATGCTTCTTAACATAACGGTTCCAACCATCTTTTCGTGTGACTCACCTTTTACTTTTCTAGACACTGCGGCGTAGTCTAAAGCCGTTGGTTCATCACCGCCCTCTAAAGTTAAACCGAAATCACCCAAGAAAGTTTTTAAATTTGCTAGCTTTTCATCTTTAGGTTTTTCATGTACTCGATATAGCATCGGTAGTTTATGCCATTTTAAATAACGGGCAGTCGCTACATTTGCCATCAGCATACATTCTTCAATCAGCTTATGGGCTTCATTTCTAAATACGGGTACAATTTCTTTAATTTTTCGTTCATCATCAAACACAATCGTTGTTTCAGTTGTTTCAAACTCTAATGCTCCTCGTTCTGCACGAGCTTTTTTCAACGCTTGGTATAAATCGCTCAAATCTTCAATATTTTTAACAAGACCTTTATATGTCTTACGGTATTCACTGTCATCATTAGTCAACATATCGTGAACTTCGTTATAGGTCATGCGTGCATGTGAGTGCATAACTGCATCATAGAATTTAGTTTTTTCTAATTTTCCATCACTACTAATTGACATGTCACAAACCATACAAAGTCTATCGACATTAGGCATTAATGAACACATCTCATTTGATAGCTTTTCAGGTAACATCGGGACAACTTTTTGTGGAAAATAGACTGAATTTCCGCGTTCATACGCTTCTTTATCTAAAGCAGAAGCTATTTTGACATAATGCGATACATCTGCAATTGCTACGACTAAACGCCAACCACCTTTTTTACGAGGCTTTGTAAATACAGCGTCATCAAAATCTTTTGAATCTGCTCCATCAATGGTCACTAAAGGAAGGGATCGAATATCCTTACGACCTTCTATTTCCTCTTCAGTCACTTCACCTGGAATCTCATTTAACTCTGCGTCAAGATCTTCATTCCATTCATTAGGAATACCAAATGCATGAATTGCCGAGTCAATTTCCATTCCTGCCGCCATGTAATCACCCACGACTTCTACAATTTTTCCAATCGCACTCGTTCGTTTGGTTGGTTGATGAATAATTTCAACCATCACGATTTGTGACTCTGTTGCGTCTAAAATTCCGTCATTTGGAATAAAAATATCTTGTGCAATCTTATTATTATTAGGCTGAACCCACGCTAAGCCGTCTTCATAATGCAATCTACCCAGTACTTTCTCATTAGTATGTTCAAGTATTTCGACAACAGAACCTTCTCTGCGTCCCTTGCGATCAACACCGATAACGGATGCTAAAACAATGTCACCATGAAAAACTTTGTGCATCTCTTTTTCAGATAAAAATAGATCCGAACCTTCGTCCGTTTCAGGTTTCAGAAAACCAAACCCTGCTGGGTGTCCTAAAACTTTACCTTTAATTAAATCCATTTTTTGGATTAGGCCAAATGCACCGCGACGATTACGGATCAATTGCCCGTCTCTTGCCATGGCTTTTAAACGCCTTGAAATAGCTTCAAATCGTTCTTCATCTTCAATTTCAAAATGCTGTGCAACCTGCTTGAGCCTTAAAGGTTTTTGCTCTTTTTCAAATAGCTCAAGAATAAATTCTCGACTTGGCACTGGGTTATCATATTTATCCGCCTCTCGGTCTGCGTGCGGATCTTGTTTATTTGTTTCAGAAAGATTGTCTTCAATTTGCTCTACTTCTTCCATAGGAGCGTCTTTATTTTCATTATTCACTTAATTGTTCTACTTTATTTTTTAAAAAACATACATTTATGATTAGATTTTGCGTGCATATTATATACCAATCTTTTTTTTTAAGGCAATGTTTTACATTTTCTAGTAACATGTCTGCCTCATTACTTAATTTTTATAAGAGATTTAAACATTGTTATCCCAATTCATTAAAACTCTATTTTCAATAATTACGATACTCGTGACAAGTGTGTGCTACGCGCCCATTACTTTAGCTGATAAAAATCTGCCTGATACCTCAATTCAAAACCGGGTATTAGAACCTTTTAGCGGAGACCTAGATAAGTTAAAGAAAAGACGCCTTATTAGGGTATTGGTCAGCCACACAAAAACAAATTTCTTTATGACTCGAAAAGGCTTTCGCGGTATTGAATATGATTTACTTAAGGCTTATGAAAAACAATTAAATAGAGGACCAAGGAAGGAAGGATACAAAGTAAGCTTAACATTTATCCCCGTCCCCTTTAGTGAATTACTAATAAAACTAGAAGAAGGCTATGGCGATATTGCGGCATCAGGAATAACAATTACACCAGAAAGAGAACTTTTAGTCGATTTTACGAAACCTTACATTACCAATATTGACGAGGTACTTGTTTCCCATAAAGATTCTCCACCAATTCATAGCATAGATGATTTAGCAGGAAAGCAAGTTGTCTTAGTCGCAAGTAGTAGTTATATTATTAATGTATTGAAAATAAACCAACTATTAGGTGCTAAAGGTTTAGAGCCCATTGAGGTTGTTACTGCCAACCCACTATTAGAGGCAGAAGACCTTTTGGGATTAGTAAACAAGAAAATTTATGATTATACTGTTACTGATAACCACATCGCTTTGATTTGGAAAAGCTCTTTAGAAAATATTCAAATACATGATAATATTGTTTTTTTTAAAAATGCTAATATTGCTTGGGCAACCCAAAAAAAACAACCTAAACTTAAAGCGTCTCTTAATAGTTTCATTAAAAAGCACGCTAAACCAGGACGATTTTTAGGTAATTCTGCCTACAAAAAATACTTTAAAGACTCTTACTGGATTAAAGAACCCTTGACCTATGATTTATTACAAAAAACAGATTGTTTACAATATTACTTTGAGTATTATGGTGAATTTTACGGTATTGACTGGCATTTAATCGCTGCGTTAGCTTACCAAGAGTCACGGTTCGTTCAAAAAAAGAAAAGTGGCATGGGTGCGGTAGGTATAATGCAAATAAAACCTAGTACATCTCGTGACAAACATGTCAACCTAACCAATATCCATGATTTAGAAGAAAACATTCATGCGGGAATTAAATACCTCGCATTTTTAAAAGAAAGATACTTTTCTGATGATAAGTACAGCGAGAAAGAAAAAATAAACTTTGCCCTCGCCGCCTATAATGCAGGGCCAACAAGACTTATTCGTTTAAAGAATGAAGCCATAAAAACAGGAATAAATCCTTACAAATGGTTTTATCATCTTGAAACCGTTGCAAGAAAAAGAATTGGATTAGAGACTGTTAACTATGTCGCAAATATCCAAAAAATGCGTTTATTTTTGCAGGCATCTCACGAGTTAAATAAAAGCCGACAAAATTTATTAGCAGAAAAAATATCAGATCACGAGATTAAGGCATCTTTAAGGAGACACTTAACTAAGGTCGATAAACTTTAATATTATTAAAACCTTCATCAATTAAATACTGTGCGTGGAGTTGGCTCATTACACCTTTTTCACAATAAAAAAGATAGTCGACATTTTGATCTAACTTTTTAAATTTCATTTTCAACTCAAAAAATGGAATTACTAGGCAAGTAGTAGATAATTTTAAAGGTTGCATCACAACCTCTTCAGGTTTTCTAATATCAATAACGATTTGTTCAGATACTTCTTTTACAATTTCAACCGATGCTTTTTGATTAACATCATCTACTATCTTATCAACTGCAATTGAAACGCTATCTTCAACCGCCTTTTCAAGCACTGTTAAATCAAATTTAGCCGATTCTTTTTCCACTCGTTTAAATGAACCGTTAATGACTGGATTATTAGAAATAACGCCACAATATTCTGGCATGTTTTCAGCATAATGTCGTGTACCAATTTTATCTGCCATTGCCATAATATCTGGCTTGTCCATCGTCGCTAACGGGCGTAATACAAGTTTAGAGGTTACTTCATCAATAATCGCTAAATTACGCAATGTTTGGCTAGAGACTTGCGCCACACTCTCACCAGTTACTAATGCATCAATCCCCATTTTATCGGCTATTTTTTCTGCGGCTAATAACATCATTCTTTTTAAGATAATCCCCATATAGCTTTCATGAGTAGATCTAAACATTTCTGCAACCACACCTTCAAATGGCACACTAATAAACTGTACTCTATGTGAGGATGAATATTGCCCCCACAAATATAAAGCAACTTGTTTAACACCTATTTCATGGGCATCACCACCTAAGTTAAAAAACACATAATGCGTTTTAACTCCGCGTTTAATCGTTAAATAACTAGCTATTGTTGAATCAAAACCGCCCGACATTAATGACAACAATTCACCCTGCGATCCTAACGGAAAACCACCTAAGCCACGAATTCTTTTTTCAATTATATTTAATTGGTGCTGATGAAATTCAATTTCTATTTTTATTTCAGGATTATGTAAATCCACGCCTTTTGGATTACCCCTATCATAGA
>CAYMAW010000004.1:0-4260 GCA_964388565.1 uncultured Piscirickettsiaceae bacterium
AATCAGCTTATCTATTTGTTTTTACTTGGTTTTTATTTTTTGAGGAGGCTCTAACTAGATAGAGTTGTTAAGTGTCTCCTTAAGGTAGAAGGCGATAACGAAGATCAAAACTTAGGTGTGCAAATAGCGATGCGTGCTATGCAAGAGCCAATGCGTCAAATTGTTGAAAACTGTGGTTTAGAAGGCTCAGTTATTGTAAACAAAGTGATGGAATATTCTGGAAATATGGGCTTTGATGCTGCAAAAGAAGAATATGTTGACATGATTAAAGCAGGAATCATTGACCCGACTAAGGTTACTCGTTCAGCATTGCAAAATGCAGCTTCTGTTGCCGCTCTTATCCTTACAATAGGTGCAGCAATTGCAGACTTACCATCAAAAGATGGTGCCGCCGCTGATGCAGTCGCTGGTGGAGGTATGGGCGGAATGATGTAATCATCTACCCATAAATTCAGGTTTCTGATATAAAAAAGCCCCTTTTTAGGGGCTTTTTTTTGCTTTCTAGTTGTAATCCTAATCCTCTACCTAGCTCTTTTTGCTTATACTCCAAATAAAATACTATTGCTTAATTCATTATTTAGGTATCATATATTGATATAAAAAAGAATAGAGGTATTTGCATGAAAGATTATATTAGCAAAATACATTTTGTCGGTATCGGTGGTGTAGGAATGGCAGGTATTGCGGAGGTTTGTTCAAATCTTGGTTATATCGTTACTGGTTCTGATATCCGTACAAATCCTACAGTATTGCGTTTACAAGATTTGGGGGTAGATGTTCAAATAGGGCATGAAGCAAATTATGTTAAGCAAAGTGATGTTGTGGTGACTTCTACCGCGATAGGTTCAAATAATCTTGAAGTTAATTACGCAAAAGAACATCGTATTCCAATTATTCCACGAGCAGAAATGCTAGCAGAACTTATGCGTATGCAGTTTGGTATTGCGATTGCAGGTACGCACGGTAAAACCACAACCACTAGTTTGACCGCTGCTATTTTAACCGAAGGAGGGCTTGACCCTACTTTTGTTATTGGTGGTTTGTTAAAGCAAGTGGGTTCTAACGCCCGTTTAGGGGAAGGGAAGTATCTGATTGCCGAAGCGGATGAGTCAGATGCTTCATTTTTGCATCTCACCCCGATGATGTCGGTTATTACTAATATCGATAAAGATCATATGGAAACCTACCAAGGTGATTATCAAGTTTTAGAAAATACCTTTATTGAATTTATTCACCGCTTGCCTTTTTATGGTATGGCTGTGGTTTGTATTGATAATGAAAATGTTAGAAATATTATCCCTAAGCTATCCCGTAAACTATTTACCTATGGTTTTTCAGAAGATGCTGATGTTCGTGCTTATGATGTGGTTGCGAAAGGTTTAATGATGGAGTTTATGGTAAAAGCATTTGATATGGAGCCTTTTGCTATCACCTTAACGCAACCAGGAGGTCATAATGTCTTGAATTCACTAGCGGCAATTACTGTTGCAATTGAATTGAATGTAGAAATTAATAAAATACAAGATGCTTTATCTAACTTTGGAGGGGTTGGACGACGATTTGAAGTTAGTAATCATCGTTTAATTGGCGGAAAAAACATTACGCTAGTTGATGATTATGGTCATCACCCAACTGAATTAGAAGCCACTTTAAAAACGGCGCGAAACTCTTATCCTGATAAACGCCTAGTGTTAGTTTTTCAACCGCACCGATATTCTCGAACCAGAGACATGTTTGATGAGTTTGTACAAGCGTTAAAAGAGCCTGATTTATTGGTTTTAACAGAAGTTTATCCTGCGGGAGAAGCACCGCTTTCAGCGTTTGATTCTAAGTCATTGTTAACCTCTTTACGCATGCAAGGAAAAACGAATTTGGTACATGTCGAAAATTTAACTGAACTTGATGATGTAGTTGAAAACATACTATTAGATAATGATTTGGTTTTAATTATGGGAGCAGGAGATATTGGGCGCGTTGCAAAAAAATGGAGTGAACAGAGTGACAGCTAACGATTCAGTTTTAAAACGAAAGTCTGAGCGTTTTTTGAATGATAAACTTGGCAAAGTTGCCGTCTTAATGGGAGGGGTTGCGGCAGAGCGTGAGGTTTCATTAAAAAGTGGACAAGCCATTTTTGAAGGGTTAAAAAATAAAAATATTGATGTCGTTTTAGTTGATGTTACCAGTGTTGAACAAATTGTTGCCTTAAAAAATAACTTCGATTGTGTGTTTAATGCTATCCATGGTCGCTGGGGTGAAGATGGTGGCGTACAAGCGGTATTGGATGCGATTAGACTACCTTATGTCGGCAGTGGTATGGCATCTTCCGCCTTAGCAATGGATAAGTTGCGTTCTAAATGGTTGTGGCAAGGGGTAAATTTATCTACTCCTGAATTTTTAATGGTGTCAGGAGAAAAACCTTTTTTATCCGCAAGCTATAAAATGGGTTTCCCCGTTATTGTGAAGCCCGTTCGTGAGGGGTCAAGTATTGGTATGAAAAAAGCCAATACCTTGAATGAACTAACTGATGCGATCAAATTTGCAAAACAATATGACTCTGAAATATTAGTTGAAAAGTGGATAACGGGTAGAGAGTTCACTTGTGCAATTATTGATGGAATCGCGTTGCCCTTGATCGAGTTAAAAACTAGTCATGATTTTTATGATTTTGATGCAAAATATAAATCTAATGATACACAATATATTTGCCCAGTTGAGTTGAACGGAAAGATAGAGAAAGATATGCAAAATTTATCATTACAAGCATTTAATTCTCTCGGCTGTAAAGGGTGGGGAAGAGTTGATTTAATGCTTGATGAAAATCAAAATCCCTGGTTGATTGAAGTAAATACGATTCCAGGAATGACCGACCATAGTCTAGTACCAATGGCGGCAAAAGTAGCAGGGTTATCTTTTGATGA
The DNA here is from genome assembly GCA_964388565.1 of uncultured Piscirickettsiaceae bacterium. Lineage (GTDB taxonomy): Bacteria > Pseudomonadota > Gammaproteobacteria > Thiomicrospirales > Thiomicrospiraceae > Hydrogenovibrio. The sequence goes on from CAYMAW010000004.1 coordinate 2,919, forward strand.
TCTTGTTGTCTTATTAGTTGGGTTGGTAAAATAATATGCCGAATATTAAGCGTTTTATTTCATTTGGTTTTGCAATAATGATTGTGTTAGCTATTGTTGTTTGGTTTATTTATGCCCCTGATAGAGAGCTTGAAAAATATAGAATTTACTCTCCTTTAAAACAATTAAAAGAAGAGCAAGTTAATAAAGTTTTAGATAAATATGTTGGAAGCTCCTTTTGGAAATTAAATATTGAAAAAATTCATTCTGATTTAGTGCATGTCGATTGGGTTTATAAAGCAGAAGTAACAAGAAGATGGCCAAATGCATTAAGTGTTAAGTTAGAAGAGCAGGTGCCAGTTGTTAGGTGGGGCGATAGTGCTTTATTAAATCAAAGTGGAGATGTTTTTTACCCTTATCATATAGCCGAGTTTTCAGACTATGTTGTTTTGCGTGGGGAAGATGTTGATGCTAAAAAGATGTTAGCAAAGCTTGTGATCTTTCAAGAAAAATTTAATCAATTAACTTGGGTTATTAAGCAAGTCGATAAACGAGTTGATAAAGGATGGTTGATAAAGTTCGTTGCGGGTCAAGAAGTAATTGTTGGAATAGAAAGTTGGGAATCTATACTTGATCGTTTTATTATTTCTTATCCAAAAGTTAAAGAAAGTATAAGAAAAGATGCACAAGTCTATGATTTACGGTATAGTGATGGGTTCGTGGTTAAAATTTTAGATAAGGAAGAAATTACTAGCTGATTGAAATTCTGGGTGGGCTAGAAGCCTCCCCTCTGGTGTTGCCAGAATGTGAATCAGCTAGTAAGAGTTTCCTCAGTAATTCCAAGGGTTTTTGAAAATGGTAAAAAGGCATTCGTCTTCACAGTCTAGTAATATTATTGTAGGTTTAGATATTGGAACCTCTAAGATTGCGGCAATAGTGGGCAAAATTAATTCTGATGGCGGCATTGAAGTAATTGGAATCGGTACGCACCCATCTAAAGGCTTGAAAAAAGGTGTTGTAGTAAATATTGATTCGACAGTAGAATCAATTCAACGAGCTATTGACGGTGCAGAACGAATGTCTGGTGTGCAGGTTAGTTCTGTTTCTGTTGGTATAGCGGGTAGCCACATTAGCAGTTTTAACTCTAATGGCATGGTCGCTATCCGTAACCAAGAAGTTCAAGAAGAAGATGTTCAAAGGGTACTGGAAGCCGCTAAGACCATTGCTATTCCTAGCGACCAAGAAATATTACACATTTTACCGCAAGAATTTATGATTGATAGCCAAGGCGGCATCCGCGAGCCAGTAGGAATGTCGGGTGTGCGTTTAGAAGCCAAAGTTCATATGATTACAGGTTCTGTTA
>CAYMAW010000004.1:4270-18035 GCA_964388565.1 uncultured Piscirickettsiaceae bacterium
ACAATTTCGATGGTAGAGTAAACAATATTAAGACAGCTCAAAATATTGCAAAATGTGTGGAACGCTGTGAATTAACTGTTGATGCATTAATTCTTGAACAACTCGCCTCGTCAGAGGCAGTTTTATCAGAAGATGAAAAAGAGCTTGGGGTTTGTCTTGTCGATATTGGTGGTGGCACAACGGATATTGCCGTTTTCCAAAATGGTGCTATTCGCCATACAGCGGTAATTCCTGTTGCAGGCGACCAAGTAACAAATGATATTGCGGTTGCTTTAAGGACCCCTATGGTAGCGGCAGAAAAAATTAAACGAGAGTATGCTTGTGCATTGCCAAAATTAATTTCGGTAGATGAAGAAATAGAAGTTGCATCTGTAGGAGATCGCCCGTCAAGGTGTTTATCTCGCCAAACATTGGCTGAAGTAATTGAACCTCGTTATGAAGAATTGTTTCAATTAATTCAAGCGGAACTAAGGCGAGCTAACTTTGAAGATAAAATTGTAGCAGGTATTGTTCTAACTGGTGGTAGTTCGCTTGTTGAAGGTTCCGTTGAGCTTGCAGAAGAAGTATTTCATATGCCAGTTAGACTAGGAACGCCAGTGAATGTGGTAGGTCTGAAGGACGAGGTTTCAAGCCCGTCTTTTGCTACCACCGTTGGATTATTATACTACGCACAGCAATATACAGACTATACTCACCTTAAAGAAGCGGATAAAAAGAAATTTCTTTTGGGAGAGAACTCAATATTTTCAAAAATGAAAAGCTGGTTTAAAGATAGTTTTTAACTGCTTCCTAGGATAGATCTATTTAATTTGTGATAAAATAGACATCTAAAAACATATTTAAAAGGATCCGTTTGTGCGACAAAAAACGATTGCTAATACAATTAAAGCGAAGGGAGTTGGTTTACATACTGGGCATGAAGCTACCTTAACATTGCGTTCAGCGCCAGAAAACACTGGAATTATCTTTCGTCGAATTGACCTCAATCCAACCGTTGAATTTAAAGTATCGCCAGATTTAGTTCAAGAAACTATTTTATGTACGACAATTGTAAAGACTATTGATGATAAAAAAAAAAAGATAGCGACGATTGAACATTTAATGTCCGCATTAGCTAGCACAGGAATTGATAATTTATATATCGATATTACCGCTGATGAAGTCCCAATTATGGACGGCAGTGCATCACACTTTATTTTTCTATTACAGTCGGCAGGAATAAAAAAGCAGTCAATGCCTAAGTCATTTATTAGGGTGTTGAAAACCGTTACGGTCACTAATGATAAAGGCGGTTCAGCTTCCTTTAAACCTTACGAGGGGTTTAGATTAACCTTCTCAATCGACTTTGATCATGTTGCATTTGATGAAACCGCAAAAAAAATGACCTTAGAGTTTTCTTCAACGGCTTATTTTAAAGAAGTTAGTCGTGCTAGAACATTCGGTTTTATGGATGAAATTGAAAAGCTAAAAAAACAAAACTTAGGCTTAGGTGCAGGGCTACACAATGCGATTGGTTTAGATGGAAATGGCGTAGTGAATCCTGATGGATTAAGAGATAAAGATGAGTTTGTTCGCCATAAAATACTAGATGCGGTAGGAGATTTGTTTATGGCTGGTCATCCTATTGTAGGTGAGTTTATTGCTCATAAGTCAGGTCATTCCTTAAATAATCAGTTGCTTCGTGCCTTAATGAGCGATAAGTCTGCTTATGAAATAATTGATTATGATGGACAAAAGCCGCCAATTGAATACGGTAGTTCAAAAATTATGGCTGGTTAATTATTTTTTACAAAATTTGCAGAGAGTTTTTCTCTGTAAAATTCTACTACCGTTATTCAGTGTCTCCTTAAGCTTCCCAAACACCACCTAAAATAGAATCTTTTTTTGCGCCGGTTATTTTGGAAAGCTTAATGCTCTTTTTTGCTAATCTTTGCTCTGCTAACCATGCCATCATAAAAGCCTCTAATGAATGAGGGTTTATATTGTATTTAAGTGAATTATTAACAGCAATATTGGTAGCTTGTTCTATTCTTGAAAGTAGAGTTGTATTTTCTGCTCCACCACCACAAATAATGATTTCTTCAACTTGAGGGTAGCGTTTAATCGTGTCAGAAATTGTACGGGCGGTTAATTGATTAAGGGTTGATATTTGCTCTGCTATTGTTTCAGATCCTGATAAGTTTTTTTGTAACCAAGAGAGGTTGAACATATCTCTTCCTGTGCTTTTGGGTGCTGGTTGCTGGAAATAATCGTGGCTTAATAATTTATCTAATAAGTCTTTGTTAACGGGGGTGTTTTTAGCTATTTCACCATTCGTATCATAATCTTTTTGTAAATGCCGTTGGCATAATTCATCCATCAAACAGTTTCCAGGGCCAGTATCAAAGCCAATTGTTTCTTTCGCTGACAAAATACTAATATTTGCAATTCCACCTATATTTATAACCGCAATCGCTTTACTTTTCTTAAATATAAATTGATGGAATGCGGGGGATATCGGTGCTCCTAGCCCACCATTTGCCATGTCGTCAATTCTAAAGTCGGCGACGGTTTGAATGCCCGTCTTTTTAGCAATAAAAGCAGGGTGTCCAAGTTGAATGCTCATCGGTATTTTATCGTCATGAAAAACAGTTTGCCCATGGCAACCAATTGCAGTGATCTGTTTGGGTTGTAAATTTGCAAGGGTCAGTATTTTGCTAACCGCTTGGCTATAAGCTTCAGCTAACGCATATTGCAATTTAGCAAGGCTTGCTAAGTTGATGTTTTTAGTAGAGTTAAATATGATCAGTTCCAGTTTAAGTGCTTTTGAGTAAGGCAAGCATGTAAAGTGTTCTAACGAAAAAGAAGAGGACGATTTTTTAACAATACAAATGTCAACGCCATCTAAACTTGTACCTGACATAATGCCAATATAATATTCAACAGACACCTATTCAAAATCCGTAGCAAGCTGTGTAGCGGAAGGAGCACTATCTAACCTAGATTGCATTAATTTCACATATTTCGTAAAATTATTTTTATATTTTCTAGGAACCGCCCCAGCATTTGGAAATTTAATTTTTAGAGGATCTTTATGTACGCCATTTTTTCGAAATTCGTAGTGCAAATGTGGGCCAGTAACGCGTCCCGTTGCACCAAGATAACCGATAACTTGACCTTGTTTTACCCAGTGCCCTTTTTTGTATTTTCCAAATTTTGATAGGTGAGCATAGACGGTCATATATTGATTTGCATGCTGGATAAAAATAACATTGCCGTAAGTTGTACTACGGTAACGTTTAATTATTTTCCCATCACCCGTCGTTCTAATAGGTGTGCCAATAGGGCCACCATAATCAACTCCTCGATGATATTTCCATTTTTTTAGTTTGGGGTGAAAGCGTTTAGGGTTAAATTTAGAGGTGATTCTGACATAGTCAACGGGGTTTTTTAGGAATGCTTTGCGTAGGTTTTTCCCTTTCTCATTAAAGTAGCCAATTTTTTTACCCTGTTTATCATTAAGTAAAAAAGCGGTATGTTTATTTTCACCGTTGGTGATTATTTCAGCGGCTAAAATTCTACCATCTCCAATATATTCGCCATTTAAATATTTTCTTTCATAAACGACTTTAAATGGATCACCTTTTCTAAGTTGGCGAATAAAGTCAATTTCCCATGAGAAAATATCGGATAAATTCATAATCGTTTTGCCACTTAATCCAGCTTTTACGCCACTTAAATAGAGAGAGCCTTTAATTGTTCCACTGGTTGAAGTGGTAGCTAGATCGACTTTTTTAATTTTTTCTTTGATGGTGAATTTATTGTCAAGTTTAGTGAGAACGACAAATTGTATTTTGTTTTTTGGATAAACTATCTTTTGAAGTTGTTTGTTTTTATCTAACCAAACGCGTAAATAATCACCCACATGTAAATTGGTGAGTAGTTTACTGTTTTGTGTATTTTGCAATTTTAATATGGTTGCGGTAGTGATTCCGATTTGATCTAACGCTTGAGATAGCGAACTATTCTTTTTGATTCTAACACTGTGCAAAATCCAGTCAAAATTAGCCGGTTTTGTTTGTTTTTTTTCTATTTCATTAATGGCTAGATGAGGGAGATCCAATGTTTTTTTTTCTGGCGGAAACCCAGCCGAAGTGGTTGCGACAATAAAACTAATGACGACAATGATGCTAATAAAATATAACAACATTTTTAGAAAAGAATGTTTTTTAGGCTGTTCAAAAGTCATTTGAAAATTATACCTTATCTACATAGTGTTTCATGTGGAAATAGCAAACTTTTTAAACCCTGTAATGAAAAAATATATTGAACTTCTTCTAGTTCGTTTTTTTGAAGATAAAATTTTATTTTAGTTCCCGTTTTCAAATGGTCTAGTAGTTTTTTATATAAAGACTGCATTTCAGACAGGTCTTTTATTTTTCCCGTGTGGACTTGTAGTCTAATTCGGTTGGAAAACTTATCGTCTTTATAAGATACTTTTAAACTTGCTTCTAAGCTAACTAGGTTTTTAATGGCTTTATTTTCATTGATGATTTCATAGTCTATTGGTATGTAATTTTTGGATAAAGTTGCAAGAATTTCCTTATTCTTTAGGATAAGTTGTAAAGTCGGAAAGAGTGACATATCTAAGCAAGATAAGCCCATGTAAACTTCTTTATTTTCTAATTTGGTGAATATTTCGAATTCGCTAACTTTGCCAAACGAATTTTCATATAAAGACATGTGAAAGCCATTTAAAACTTTCGTTTTAGGATTGGCAGATAAGTTAAAAGAAAGTAATAAAAGTACAAGTAAGGATAGGGTTTTCATAAGTTATTTTTCGGTTATAATCTTAGCCCATAAATATACATGGGAAATTAAAAAAATGTCAGTTAATTCGGCAACAGATATTACCACTTTTCAAGGTCTGATTCAAACTTTACAAGCCTATTGGGCAGAGCAAGGTTGTGTTATTATGCAACCTTATGATATTGAAATGGGGGCTGGCACTTTTCACCCTGCTACATTTTTAAAATCAATAGGTCCAGAGCCTTGGCGTGCCGCTTATGCACAGCCTTGCCGTCGCCCGACCGATGGTCGTTATGGTGAAAATCCTAACCGTTTACAGCATTATTACCAGTTTCAAGTGATGTTAAAGCCTTCGCCAGACAATATTCAAGAATTATATTTAGAATCACTAAAAGCGATGGGTGTAGATCCTCTTGAGCACGATTTGCGCTTTGTTGAAGATAACTGGGAATCCCCTACATTAGGAGCTTGGGGTCTTGGTTGGGAAGTGTGGATGAACGGCATGGAAGTGACGCAATTTACCTACTTTCAGCAAGTTGGCGGACTGGAATGTAAACCCGTCACGGGCGAAATAACTTATGGATTAGAACGCATTGCCATGTATTTACAAGGTGTTGACTCTGTTTATGATTTAGTTTGGGTGAATGGTCCAAATGGTAAAGTAACCTATGGTGATATTTTTCATCAAAATGAAGTAGAAATGTCCACTTATAATTTTGAACACGCTAATACGGAGGTTTTATTTAAAACTTTTGAAAACTGTGAAAAAGAGTTCTCCGTTCTAGTCGAAAATAAACTGCCTTTACCTGCTTACGAGCAAGTACTAAAAGCATCGCACGCCTTCAATATGCTTGATGCTCGCCATGCGATTAGCGTGACCGAAAGAGCTAGATTTATTGGAAGAGTTCGAACCATGGCAAAACAAATTGCTAAAGCTTATTACGAAGGTCGTGAATCACTTGGATTTCCGTTAGTTAAAAAAGTAAGTGGAGGTAAATAATCATGAGTACAAATGAATTTTTAGTTGAAATAGGCACAGAAGAACTTCCACCATTAGCATTAAAAAAGCTATCAGAAGCCTTTGCAAAAGGAATTGAACTAGGCTTAAAAGAAGCAGAATTAAGCTTTGAAAAGGTTTGTATTTATGCAACTCCAAGGCGTTTAGCGGTCAAGATTTCTGATTTACAAAGTTGCCAAAAAGATAAAACAGTAGAGAAAAAAGGACCCGCAAAAAAGTCAGCGTTTGATACAGACGGTAACCCAAGCAAAGCCGTTCAAGGGTTTGCACGAGGTTGTGGTATTGAAGTATCTGAACTTTCAGAAATAGAAACCCCTAAGGGTATTTGGATGGTTTACTATCAAGAGCAAAAAGGACAAACCTCTGCCGAATTATTGCCTAATATTGTCAGTCAATCGCTTGCTAAACTACCTATCCCTAAAAAAATGCGTTGGGGAGATTCTAGCGTTGAATTTGTTCGCCCTGTACATTGGGTGTTGATGTTATTAGATAAAGAGATTGTGCCAGCAACAATTTTAGGTAAAAAATCCTCAAATACTACGAGAGGGCATCGATTTCATGCACCGCAAGAGTTTATTATTAACCAGCCATCAGAATATGTATCAACATTAGAATCAAAAGCTTATGTACTGGTAGATTTTGCAAAACGCAGTGAGTTAATTAGACAACAAGTCGAAAAAGTAGCCAAAGAAAATGGTGGAGTAGCTGTTATTGATGAATTATTACTTGAAGAAGTGGCTGCATTAAATGAATGGCCGAAAGCTGTTGTTGGTGATTTTGATGAAGAATTTTTGTCAGTACCTTCAGAAGCATTAATTTCAGCAATGAAAGGGCATCAAAAATATTTTCATATGCTAAATGCCGACAATAACTTAATGGCAAAGTTCATCACTATTTCTAATATAGATAGCAGTAATCCGGAATCGGTTAAATACGGTAACGAACGGGTTATTCGCCCACGACTTGCTGACGCTAAGTTTTTCTGGGAACAAGATTTAAAGAATGGATTCGAAAGTTTTTTACCTAGATTAGAAAAAGTTGTTTTCCAACAAAAATTGGGAACCGTTTATGAAAAGGTAGAAAGGTTAGAGAAATTAGCCGTGGCGATAGGAGAACCACTTGGAGCAGACAAAACGCTGTTAGTAAGAGCCGCACGATTATCTAAATGTGATTTAATGTCTGAAATGGTTGGTGAATTTACCAGTTTACAAGGTGTAATGGGTGCCTACTATGCAAAAGCACAGCAAGAAAAAGAGTTGGTTGTGGAAGCGATTGGTCAACAATATAAACCTAGTTTTGCAGGAGACACCTTGCCCTCATCAACGGTTTCACAAAGTCTAGCAATTGCAGATAAGTTGGACACGATTACAGGTGTTTTTGGTTTAGGACAAGTGCCAACAGGCGATAAAGACCCGTTTGCTTTGCGTCGTTCAGCATTAGGGCTTGTACGAATAATCATCGAAAAAGAACTTAATCTAGATTTAAAAAAACTAGTGGAAACGAGCTTATCTCTGCACCCACAAATAACTACAACAGATGCTTTGGTAGACACTATTTATGACTTTATAATTAGTCGTTTAAAATCTTACTATGCAGATAAAGGCGTTAGTGTTGAGCAATTTGAAGCGGTACGAGCCGTTAAATCAGCTTATCCACTAGATTTTGATAAACGCATTCATGCCGTGCAACAGTTCTCAAAAATGGCAGAAGCCGAAAGTTTAAGTGCTGCCAATAAGCGAATTGGCAACATTCTGAAAAAAGTAAAAGAACAGCTACCAACAAAAGTTGACGAAACCCTATTTACAGAACCAGCCGAAATAACACTCTTTCAAGTGCTGAACGGATTATTTACAGAAGTTTCAAAATTAACTAAAAAAGGTGATTACACCAAAGCCTTGAGTTTGTTAGCAGAAGTTCGTCAGCCCGTAGATTGTTTCTTTGATGAAGTGATGGTAATGGTTGAAGACAAACAAATTCAACAAAATCGCCTAGCCTTATTAAATCAGATATATAGTTTGTTTATGAAGATTGCAGATATTTCAAGATTATAACCAAAAAGTGCCAGGGGGGGTGCCCCTGGCACTTTTTGGTTGTGAAGGTGTTAGTGGTTAAATGGATCCATGTAGTTTGGCTCGTCTGTATAGCCATTATTAACGCCTTTGGTGACGATTGAAACGGCATCATGAGGGTGTAGGCTTTCTAGGTGATTTATTCTTACCCAGTAATCAGAAAATTCATTACAGTTATTTAATGTAGTTTGAACTTTTCTTCCTGCATCTTCACAAAACATTAAGTTTTCAGCATTTAAACGAGCAAATTCTTGTTCATCTTCTCGTTTTACCGTTGCCTGTACTGGCGTTTGTAAAGCATCTTCTATGTGGTGGATGATTTTGCTAATATCTAATGCTTGGTCGGTATTTAATTTAACTTTAACTTGAGCGTATGAGCGTTGGCTGTGCGGCGTTGCATTTATACCTTCTGGTGTACCTAGCCAGTTTTTAATTTCCTCAAAGCTAATTTCTTTATTTTCAAATTGTTTTTTAAACGCTTCTTGAATAATCTGACGAGATAGTGCCGCTGAACAGGGGCAAGTTGATGAGTAAGGGATAGTTACGCTGGCTTCAAATTCAAACTTGCCTGCTTTTATTGCACCTCGTAGTATTGTTTTGTAGTATTTCCAGCCACTATTGTCTGACTTTAATGACTTTCTGTCTTCATAATAATTAAAGCTGAATTCAACCATTGCATTATGGCTTAAACCTTTATGGGTAACTAGGAATTCAGTTAACATTTCGTGAATGCCTTTAGGCGACAATGTCTTTTTGGCACTCATTTCATTTAGCAAAAGATATAAACGAGACATGTGAATGCCTTTGCTTAGTGGGTCGTCTAAACTAACATAAGCTTGTGCTTTTGCTGAAACGGTCATTGTTTCTTGTTGATCATTCTTGATAATAATGGGTAGTTCAATACCTGACATTCCAACCCAGTTTAATTTGCCTTGCGGATTGGAATGAGGCTGACACGCGATGTCGGGCATGTTCTTTTTAGTCATGCAATTTCCTTCGGATTAGGTTGTTTTGTTGTTATTCTAGAATAATTCTAAGAAAAACAAAACTAACACGGATAATTTAAAAAAATATTATAGCATAGGAAAACTATTAATCTAAGTCTTTCCCATTTAACAAATCATTGATAAATTCTTCACGACTGAAAGGGATGTTTAGCCTTTCGCATATTACTTTGGCATCTCGATAAGCATTGCCTAAACAAGTCGTTGCGCCTGGTGAAGGTGTCATGTTGAATATGATATTGTCATTTTCAGGCACAATACTCGCTTCGCCTAGTTTTAATTCCATCGTGTTTTTATCAATGACCTGCGGGCGAATTCCGCCAAATCCTTTAGCATAGGTTAATTCATCAGTGGTTAAATCAGGAATAATTTTTTGAGCATCTTTAACAAATAACTTTTTATTTAACCATGGCACTTCAAACAAAAAATTTCTAAAAATATAATTACGGATAGTACTATCTTTCATTAAATCCCAAAAAACACGAACAACCTTGCCATCTAACTTTAAGCTATGCCAAAAATCTAAGTAGGTGCCTTTTGTGTATCTTTCTAATTTAGGCATCATTAAAGCGGTTGGGCCAAATCTTGTTTTATCTGGTTCAGTTAGGTCTGGGTCACCATGCAATGCTGCAAATGGGAGTTTGTCATTTTGCATGGTATAGACTTTGCCGTTTAATATTTTAGGGGTAAAATAAAAACTACCCGCCATTGGTAAAATAGATAAATCCATGCCATGCCCTAGCTGGTTTGCCAATAATAAGCTGTGTGCACCTGCTGAAACCACAACAAATTTTGCACGGTAACTACCTTGAACTGTTTGGCATTCATAGCCATCTTCTAATTTTATTATGTGTTCAACTTTACAGCTTACCGTTAAGTTAATATTGCTATGCGTTTTTCTGGCACTTTCTATAAATGAACGGGAAAGATTGCCGTAATTAACCGCAGAATATTCATCTTCACAACCACTCGCCATTATTTTTTCAGGGCGTGGTTGGTTGTTTTTTAACGCAACTTTAGGTTCTACTTGTGCAATTTTTTCAGCATCCCACAGCTCCATGTAAGGGAAGTCTTCTTTAAATTCTTCATGGCGTTTTTCTAGGCGATCACACTCATCTTCACCTACCGCTAAAATCATCTTAGGGAATTTATATAGAAAGTCATTTTTTTCAATCTGTTCGGCATAATTAACAAGCATGTTCGCTGTGCGTTTAACTTGAACGGCTTTACCTAGCGTATAATTTGTTTCAATATCACCACAATGTAAGGTTTGGCTGTTGCTAGTCGCATTTGAATTAAGCGATGCAATGTTGTCATACTTTTCAAAAATGCAAACTTTTTTTACATCTGTATACTTAGAAAGCACATAAGTAAGGGCTGTACCTGTGATTCCTGCGCCGATAATGATGACATCATAATCTCTGTTTTGCATTTAGTTTGTCCGTTTAAATAATTAACGAGTATTATATAGTTTAATATTTTTTTTTTAAGGAAATTCAGTGGTTAATGATGCTGTATTGATAACAGGAGCAGGACAACGAATTGGTTTTTTTCTTGCTAATTATTTCATAAAAAAAGGCAAACCAGTTTTTTTTACCTACAAAACAAATCGTCCAAAAGTAGCAGAGCTGATTAAAAAAGGAGCGGTTGGCTTTAAGGTAGATTTTACGGACGATGCACAAATAAACACCTTTTTAAGTCAACTTAAAAAACAAGTAAACTCGATAGAATTGCTGATTCATAATGCGTCTATTTGGGTTAAAGATGATGATTTAAACTCTAAGTTATATCAAGAAATGATCGCAGTTCATCAATTTGCACCTTATCAAATTACAAACGAATTAGTCGAGCAGTTAAATGCCTCAAGCATACTAGCCAATGTCATTGCGATTAGTGATGCCAAAATAAAAAATGGTCATCATGATTGTGTCGCTTATTTAGGAACCAAGTCTGCACTAAAAACTATGATGGATAGTTTTGCTAAAAAATATGCCCCTAAAATAAAAGTAAATACCATTGCTCCCGGGCTAATTATTTTTAATGAAAACGATAGTGAAGCCTACAAAAAACAGCGTTTACAAGAAATGGCAATACCAATAGCACCAACAGAACAAGTTGTTTTAGATGCGATTAATTTTCTAATAAATAGCCCAAATTCAACGGGATCAACGATAGAAATAGGTCAGTTATCATCCAACTGACCCGCCCCTGGCATTTTTTAGTTTTAGGTCTTCCTTAGCGTGATATATTATCCTTATCTGCGGATTCGGGATTACATACTACCTTGCGATTGTAGACCTGCGGTTGTTAAGCGTTTCCTTAAGGTTTTCCTATCGTATATTAGTTCAGGCAAAAATATAAGGATTGGCTAGTGGTGATGAAAGTTTTATTAATAAGTGCGGTTTTTATTTTAACCCTATATTCTATTATGGTTGTTTTTTCGACACCTAAAGCTAAAAGAAATTGGGCGGAGGATCAAGCGGTACTAACTAACATTAGCGTAAATTCTAATCAGGTTAAGATAAAAAACATAAGAAATTTTCTATACCGAAGTCCCAATGATTTCGATGCAGCTTATTATGACCAGCAGTTTAATCTTGATGAATTAGAAACTGCGTGGTTTATCGTTGAACCTTTTGGTAAATTTGGAGTAGCACATACCTTCGTATCCTTTGGTTTTAAAGATGGTAGCTATCTTGCCATTTCGGTTGAGGTTCATCGTGAAAAGGGTGAGGAATTTGGTGTTTTGAAAGGTATGTTACGACAGTTCGAGTTAGTTTATATTATCGGCAGTGAAGAAGATTTGATAAAGCTTAGAACAAATTATAGAAAAAATGAAGTCAAACTGTATCCTATAAATGCCGATAAACAAAAGCTACAAGTCGTTTTTTTGGATATGCTTAACCGTGCGCAAGGCTTATCTATAAATCCCGAATTTTATAACACCATAACAAGTAACTGTATTTCTAATCTTGTAAAACATGTACGAAAGTTTTCAGACAAAAACATTCCTAAGTGGGATATAAGTTATTTACTTCCTGAATATTCTGACAAGGTCGCCTTTGATTTAGGTCTTATAGAAACTAATCTTTCAATAGATGAAGCAAGACAACATTTTTCCATTACCAGCAAAGCACAGAACTGTTCTAACGATGAAAACTTTTCTGTTTGTATTAGAATAGACCTTTTCACGAAATAAATTACGGTGAAATATATCTAATTTTTACTTCGTAATTATTTCATGCAAAGGTCTCTAGAAAATAAGGAGTATTTTTTATCAAGAGTTTAAAAAGAACATTTTTTTTAATCTATATATCTCTAGGATTACTGCTTGCGAACTTCCAAGTTCAAGCAGAATCACCTTTAAAATTTTTAGATGTCAGTTTTGTTAACTCTCCATACACAAGTTTGTTGGTTGAGAATGACGATGGAAAAATATTGGTACAAAAAGATGCAGAAAAATTATTTATTCCAGCTTCTACTACCAAGTTAGTCACCGCTTTTCTTGCCCTTAATCATTGGGGAAAAAAGCATCGATTTAAAACAGAATTCTATCTAGAAGGTTTATCAAAAACTCCCACCTTAGTTATTAAAGGATATGGCGATCCTTTCCTAGTCTCTGAAGAAATCAAGCTAATCTCAAAAAAACTAACCCTGCTTTTAAAAGAGAAAAGTATTAAAAAAATACTTAAGATTAAATTGGACACCTCCTATTATTCAGCAGAATTAAAACTTCCAGGAACAGCATCTAATGATAATCCTTACAGTGCCATTCCCTCCGCATTAACCGCCAATTTTAATACGGTTTTTATTAAAAAAAATAACAGCACCATTCAGTCCGCAGAGCAACAAACACCGTTAACGCCTACCGCACTTTCCTTTGGAAAGGCTTTAAAAGGTAAAAAATTAAGAGTAAACACAGGAACAAATGTTCGTACAGGAGAGAGAAACTTTGCGGAATTATTGAGGGTTTTTCTACAAAAACAGGGGTTAGAAGTAGGGGAGAAAGTTGTTTGGGGTTCTGTTAAAAATAAAACCAGTTTACTTTATAGACATAATAACTCAAAAAATTTAGCTGAAATAATTAGACCGATGATGAAATATTCAACTAATTTTATAGCCAATCAGCTAGCCTTAAATTTAAGTGTAGAAAGGCTAGGGATTCCGGCATCATCTAAAAAAGTATCATTATTTTATCAACAACAATTGTCTAACTTATTGGGCTGGCAAGGAGCGTTTGTAGAAGATGGAGCAGGACTTTCAAAAAAAAATAAACTCTCAACAAAACACCTAGTTAACTTATTAGACGCATTTAAACCGTGGAAGTTTTTATTACCAGAAATAGAAAAAAACATATTTGCTAAATCAGGCACCTTAATAGGAGTAAGCACCTTAGCAGGCTATATTAAAAAAGGTGAAGAATGGTATCCGTTTGCGATAATGATTAATCAAAGAAAACCCTATGGTTATAGAAATAGAGTTGCGATTCAATTAAAAAATGCTATTCAATAATAACCGAGATTATAAGCACAGCTTACAATAGTCAAAACTCCAAAAAATGCCAGGGGCATGCCTAAAGTACCTGCCCCTGGCATTTTTTGGTTTTAGGTGTTGTTGCCGAAGATGGTAGTTGCCAGTCTATTGGTTGTAGGTTGTTTTTTTCTAGGTAGAGATTGGTTTTTGAAAAGGGCTTACTACCCCAGAAACCTCGGTAGGCAGATAGTGGTGAGGGGTGAGGGCTTTTTATTATGTGGTGTTTTTCGGGGTTGATTAGCATTGATTTTTTTTGAGCGTTTGCTCCCCATAGTATAAATACGCAGTGGTTTTGTTGGTCTGAAATTTGTTGAATTATTTTATCGGTTAGTTGTTCCCAACCGTGTTTTTGG
>CAYMAW010000005.1:0-2253 GCA_964388565.1 uncultured Piscirickettsiaceae bacterium
TAGGTCTTTTACGGTCATCTAATACTTGTATTTGCAAACCATTAGGTGTTATCTCAATTTTTAATTGATTTTTTAATTCGCTTAACACTTCATTTTCTGAAATTTTTTGTTCAATTTGTTGTTTTAGTTTTATCATGTGCTGTACTTCTTTCTTTTTCTGACTTTCTCCATCTGTATCATCGTCTTGAGATGATTTAGGGGTATCTTTGAAACCGCCCATGTCAATCATTGAATCAGAACTTTGACCCGCTTCTTTTGATGGAATCAACACACTTGGGGCAGAATTGAGAATAGACGGATCTCTGAAATATTCAGCCATCGCTTTCATTTCTTCATCATTTACGCCACCTAACACCCACAACATCAAGAAAAAAGCCATCGCTGCGGTCATAAAATCAGCAAATGCAATTTTCCAAGCCCCACCATGAGCACAATGCCCCGCTTTATTGACTCTTTTTATAATTATGGATTGTTCATCACTCACAATAATTCACCCAACAACTATTTCAAACTTTGTAAATATTCATCGACTTCTGTAAAAGTCGGGCGTTCTTGGCTTGGAATAGACTTCCTACCAAATTCTACGGCTATCTGAGGCGCGTAACCATTTAAATTTGCCATTAAACAAGTTTTAATTGATCCAAAAAAAGCACCCTCTGAATTTGCTCTATTCACCAACTCATTCGCTAGCGGTGCAACAATCGCGTAAGCAACTAAAATACCTAAAAAAGTTCCAACTAAAGCGACTGACATGTGATGGGCTATTTCTAAAGGTCCAGCATCCAAATAATTCATGGTCACAATAATCCCTAATACAGCGGCAACAATACCAAAAGCAGGCAACGCTTGTGACACTTCACCCACTGCTCCACTAGGCATTAATGCTTCATGATGATGTGAATCCAACTCTGCAATCATTAAATCTTCTAGCTGATAAGGATTGGATGCACCTGAAATCATCAATCGTAAATAGTCAGCGATAAAATCAACGGCATGGTGATCTTCCGCTATTTTTGGTGCACTATTAAATAAATCACTTGCATGTGTATCTTCAATATCCGCTTCAATCGCCATTAAACCTTCGCGTCTTGCTTTATTAAAAATTAAAAACATTAATCCTAATAATTCCATATATTTTTCTTTATTATAGGGGTCTGGTTTCATGGTTCCTAAAGACTTTGAAAACCCTGCTTTAATAACCCAACCAGGGTTAGCAATCACATAGGCACCAAAAGCACCACCACAAATAATAAGAACTTCAAGTGGTTGCACTAATATCCCAAAACTACCATGAGGAAGATAACCACCTAAAAGTGTCCCGATTACGATTATTGTTCCGACAATTGACTTCATATTTCTCTACTTATTTATTAAGTTTAAATCTTATTATTTTATCTATTTGAGACCTTTACATGAGATTAATCGTGTAAAGATCTCAATTTAGATCAGGCGTAATAATCCACAATATTATCTGAAGATTGAACCAGTCTACTTACTACTTTATCTTGTTCAACACTTCCTTCGCTCTGCATTCCTATTTTATTTTGGGGAGTTCCTTTGTCTTTAGATTCGGAATAATTCTCTGCGTTAGAATCTTCATTTACATCAACATTAACAACTTCCGCGTTAGAATCTTCCAACATTTCGCGCAATTTAGAAATGGCATTTTCCAGCAATCCTCTGGTCGTGCCATTTTGAGCAACAATTGTTATGCTCATTTGCTGATCTTTATCAAGCGTAATTTTTATTTGTATCGGTCCAAGTTTTTCAGGGGAAAGCTTTATCTTCGCTTCCTTAATGTCCTTATTGACCATAAACACTAGTCGCTGACCTAATTCCTGACCCCATCTTTGAGATCGAACATTTGTTCCAATCGTTTGCATTGATAATGGCAACTCTGATCGTCGATCAAATCCGATGCCAAGCTCCCCTAATATTTTTTCTTTTCTTTCTGTATCTGGCATTATTTCGCTAAATACCATAGGGGATTGAGACTGTACATTCCCTTGTTTTACTAGTGTTTGCTTAATCCAAAACGCATCATTTTGTTGAGAAGAAAACGCTGAACTTTTTTCACCAAAACTATTAGGCTCTCCACTTATAAAACTAAATACAGAAACCGATTTACTAAGGGGTATTGTTGGTCTCACAATTGGATTCATAGCCGAACCAGTCATTTTATCCGTTAAATTGATCGGAGACCTTATTTTATCCTCTGATAAAACATATTTTTTATCTGCTTCTAAAGGCTGA
>CAYMAW010000005.1:2353-17889 GCA_964388565.1 uncultured Piscirickettsiaceae bacterium
ATGGGCGATTCAACATCAACACGCGTTAAATCAAGTTTACCTTTAGGGTCTTCAGTCCACGCTGATACCTCAACCGCCCCTGGCATTTTTTGGATAAACTCAGCCATTAAATCTAGTTCTTCTATTTCAGTTAGCGGTAAAGTTTCTTTTTCTAAACTTTCTACTACAACAGAATAAGAACTTAAAGAGTCATCTTTAAGTTGTAACTGCGGAATAACACTTTCAATAATCTCTTGATCAAAGTCTTTTATAAGAGCAACGGAAGCATCATCTCCCTCATTTAGGCTTTCAGATAGTTCTTCGGTACTAGCTAAACTAACAGATTGTGCACCAACAAAGAGAGATGAAAACCCTCCCTCATTTAATAGTGGCGACGCTTCTGCTTTAAGTGCAGGTATATGTTCTGCATTGGAAACACCACTCAATATACTCAATTGCTTAACCATAAAAACCAACCCTGATAACTAAAACTTTTATTATTAAATACCAAAGCAACATACAAGCCAATCCTTCATCTTCTTACAAAATTACTTGCAACCATATCATCCATTATTTTCTGTTCTTCTTTTGCAACTTTAATATTTTCTTTTTTCTTTATTTTTTTGTATAAATTTTCTAAAGACTGCGTTCTTACTTTTTTTTCTACCCAAATTCCTTGTGACTGTTCAAATGTTTCTTCTAAATTTATTATTTGAGCTCTTTGAAATTCAATTGCTTGATTTAACTTTGATACAAACGCATGCATACTATTAAGGCTCTGTAAAGTAGTTGCTTTACTACTTTTTAACTGCTCTAAATATTCATCTTTATAATTTTGAAGCGAATTCAATTGATTTCCTTCTACCTGTAATTGACTTTTAATTGATTGTAAAACAACTTCTGAATTATTTAATTCAATTTTAGATAAATCAATGACAACCTGTATTCTATCCGACCTATTTTTCACCATTACGACACCACAAATTTTAACGAAGATAGGCTTTCTTCCAAGCTAAATTTCTGTTCAATTCCTTGTGTTAAAAAATTATTCAACATGGGTTGTTTTTCAATCGCGTAATCAATATTTTTATCCGCCCCTTGTCTATAAGCCCCGACACTAATTAAATCTATATTTTTTTGGTAGAGAGAAGAAATTTGTTTAAATCTACTAGCTAAACTTAATTGTTCTTTACTAACAATATCAACCATCACACGACTAATTGAAGCCTCTACATCTATTGCTGGATAACGCCCCATTTCAGCGATTTCTCGCGACAATAAAATATGCCCATCTAAGACGCCTCTTGCTGAATCTACAACAGGATCTGTCTGATCGTCTGCTTCTGCTAAAACGGTATAAATAGCGGTAATAGAGCCTCCATTTTCCAGTCCATTCCCTGCTCTTTCTACTAACTGTGGGATTTTAGAAAAAACCGAGGGTGGATAACCTTTTGTTGCTGGAGGCTCACCAACTGCAAGGGCAATTTCTCGTTGTGCCTGTGCAAAACGCGTTAAAGAGTCCATTAACAAAAGAACTTTTTTACCTTCATTTCTAAAATACTCCGCAATAGCTGTTGCCAACATTGCCCCTCTTAACCTCATTAAAGGCGGATCATCCGCAGGGGTAGCGATCACAATTGCCCTTCTTAATCCTTTTTCCCCTAAATTCTTTTCAACAAATTCATTAACTTCTCTACCTCGCTCTCCAATCAACCCAACGACCACAATATCTACTTCTGTGTAACGAGTCATCATGCCTAATAAAACACTTTTTCCTACCCCTGTTCCAGCCATCAAGCCCACTCTCTGCCCTTCTCCTATTGTTAGAAGAGCATTAATAGTTTTTATTCCAACATCAATCGGCTTTGTTATCGGCGCTCTAGACAAGGGGTTTATTTTTGTTCCATACAGTGATATTTTTCCATCACAAGCAGGCACTGGCAAGCCATCTAAAGGATTTCCAGAACCATCAAGAACCCTCCCAAGCATAGACAAGCCTACTTTTATTTCAACATTTCCGGGAATAGAAATAACTTTTGCATTTGGTTCAAGCCCTTGAACATTACCAATTGCCATTAAAAAGACAAGATCATTATGAAAACCAACTACTTCAGCTTCAACAACCCCTTGGCTTTTTGAATGGATTTCGCATTTCGAACCGATTGCGGCATAGATACCGGTAACTTCTAGCGTCATTCCAACCATTCTTACCAACCTGCCCTCCAGTCTCGATTCAGAAACTTCGGGTAAATCACTAAGAAGAGATTTTGATTTTTCGATTAAAAATTGATTCAAGAGTTGTTGTAACATGTCAACACACACCCTTAGAATTAAGATTTGTTATTATCAATCTCATTCTCGATTTGTTCATTGGATAAAAGTTCTTTAGATTTCTTCTTTAGATTATCCATAACTTCGTTGAGTTTTTTTTGCCAGTCATCCACTAAAGTTGAAGATTCTTGCTTTATTCTGCAAGTACCTTTTGCCAATTTATCATCAACAAAAAGTTCCCAAACATTATTATTAGAAGCACTATACTGTTCAACTACAGTAAAATCTTCGGGGTTTAAATAAATTTTTATTGGCTTAGAGTCAAACGGTAGTTTCACAACAGCTTCATTTAAGACCTTTAATATCCAATCCGAATTTTCTGCTATTTCGTCTTTTATAAGTTTGCTAGAAATTTCAACCACAATTTCAATCAAGTTAAGAAAGACTTCTTCTGAAACAGCTTGATAAGGTTGAAGCATAAATTCAACCAGTTCTTGCAACGAATCAACCTTGAGCTGTAAAGTTTTTTCTTCTTTATGTAACGCTTGCTCTTTCCCTTCTACTTCACCTAAGCTTAAACCTTTTTTAAAACCTGCTTCATAGCCCTTTTTATAAGCCTCATCATAGGCCGTTTTTTTTATTAATTTAGTTTGTTTTTGAACCTCTGGAGCCGCCTCTTTTTTCAAAGACTGGATAACACTAGAAAGAATTTTCTCTTCTTTTTCTTCTTGTTTTTTTTCTAAGTTATCTAACTTCCAAGGTTTTATACTGGGATTAGAAACCTCATCTGCCGATAACAATTGTGACTTTAAGTCTGCCGTGGCATTCTGCTTATCTTTATCTGACATACGCTAAACAAACTCCTCACCACCGCCAGGCATCATCAATTTTTCTTCATCCGCTAAACGCCTTACAGTTTGAATAATTGTTCGTTGAGAATCTTCCACTTCACTCAATTTAACTGGTCCACTTAATTCAAGCTCTTCTTTTAGCATTTCAGCCTGTCTTTTAGACATGTTGCCTAAGAACAGTTCAACCATTTTCTTATCTGCACCCTTCAAAGCAATTTTTAAAACATCGGTGGGAACTTCACCAAGGAGCGTTTGAATTCCTCTTGGTTCAATTTCACTAATATCTTCAAATACAAACATTTTATCTTGGATAGCCTTACTAATATCTTCATGTTCAATCGCTATATCATCAAGTACTTTAGAATCAATACCACCACCCACTAGATTTAAAATTTCTGCCGCTTTCTTTTCGCCACCGATCGTCGCTAATTTACCACCTTCCCCATCACTTGAGGCATTTTGTAGAACTGCATTTAGGTCAAACAATGCTCTTGGCTGTATCGTGGTAAGCGTAGCAATACGATAAATAATATCTGATTGAAATCGTTCAGGCAAACCACTTAAAATTTCTGCCGACAAATCAGGTTCAAAATAGGATAAAACAATTGCGACCACTTGTGGGTGCTCATTTCTAAGCATATTAGAAATCGTTGATGGGTGCATCCATTTTAATGCTTCTAAGCCTTTAACTTGATCGCCCAACATAGCAGCATCCATCAAACCTCCCCCGCCTTCTCCCAATGCATCTAACATCAATGATTGTGCATATTCTGTGGGGTTAATACCTAGCGCATCTTCGCCTATTTCAGATAAAAACTCATTCATGACGGACTTAATCATCTCATGAGACACATCTGACACTTCGGTCATAGATGTTCCTATCTGCTGTATTTCACGAGGATTAAGATGTGCTAACACTTTAGACGCGGTATCTTTACCCAAAGCTAACAATAAAATAGAGGCTTTTTCTAATCCCGTCAACTCTTCATCGTCTTGCATTTCTTCAATATTTGAATCAGGCATTAAAAAACTCCATCATTGAATCCATTGTTTAATTATATGAGAGGCTAACTTTGGTTCAGAGGCAACAATAACCCTTACCTTTTCAATTAACTCTCTATCTTCTTTAGAATCTTCTTCAACCTCTTCTGCCGTTTCTTGCACATCTTCATTCATTTTCTCAAGCGCACTTGCAATGTCATCAGAGTTTTTTAGTTCATCGGAATCTTCTGGAACATCTTCAAAATATTCCATTGTAAATTCTTCTTTTTTACCAAGATCTCTTAACATCGGTTTGATAACGAAAAAAATTAGCATCAAAATAATTAAACCAGCTCCTAACTGCTTTAAAAGATTCCAAAACCAGGGTTCTTCCCAAATTTCAGAGCCAACATATTTTTCTTTTTCATACACAAAAGAGGCGTTTACAATACTTAGCGTATCGCCACGCGCTTGATCCAAACCGACTGAATCTGCAACTAATCTTTTATATTTAGCTAATTCCTCATCGTCGATAGGAACTCTAATTTCAGCCCCTGCTTCATCTTCGGATAACTTGTCATCTATCACAACCGCAACAGATATTTTAATAATATTCCCTACCGAACTTTTAATATGTGAAACGGTTCTATCTATTTCATAATTTTTAGTTTTCTTTTCTTTAGAAGTTTTAAGATTTGGATCTTTTTCATGATCATAACCTTCCTCTGGTGCTAATCCTGCCCTAGGGGGTTGGTTAGTTAATGCCCCAGGAACACCCATAGGGCCTTCTTTTCGATTAATTTCTTTAACTTCTTGCTCTGATCTTATCGCATCAGGATTAGGTTCATAGTTTTCTCTCGTTTGTTCTTGCTGGGTAAAATCTAGTTCCGCTGTAACTTGTGCTCTAATTTTATGCACACCACCCACAACCGGAGAAAGTAATTGTATTATTCTGCGTGACAAGGTGCTTTCTATTTGTCGAACATAATCTAACTGCTTAATACTAACCGACATGCCTCCAACCTGTTGGTCAGAAGTCAATAAATTTCCTTGCTGATCAACAACCGTTACACTTTTAGGTTTCATATTAGGAATACTGGCAGAAACTAAGTAAACGATTGCACTAACCTGCTCATCATTTAATCCCCTACCAGGATAAATTTGTACAACAACAGAAGCCGTTGGCTCTTGTACTTTACGAACAAAAACTGAGCGTTTAGGTAAACCCAACATGACTCTTGCAGACTTCACGGAAGTTAAGCTACTAATAGATTTAGCCAGTTCGCCTTCAAGAGCACGATGGTACCTTGTTGTTTCTTTAAATTGAGAGATGCCGAAGCCTTGCTCAATATCTAAAATTTGATAACCTGTTGCTGCTTGCCTAGGAAACCCTAGTGTAGCTAACTTAAGCCTTAAGGCATGCACGCTTTCTTCGGGAACTAAAATTGCACCAGACTTGGTTTCAATTTGATATGAAATATTTTCTTGATCTAAAGTTTGTACAACCTCTGACAAATCTTTAGCATCCATACTGCCAAACAACAAAGTGTAGTTTGAACTTTGCGACCAGATAACAACACCAACCGCTAACGATAGCGTTGCCGCTAACGCAATAACGAGGCTAACCTGTTTTGCTACCGATAGGGCGGTTAGGTTTTTTATAAATGGCGAAGAAGAGGAGTTTTGCCCATCTGAACTTTGATTTATTGAATTATCAGGCATGCGTTACTCTCTTAAATTGGCATATTTTTAATTTCTCGATAAGCTTCTACTAGCTTATTTCGAACTTGAGTCATAGCCTGAAAAGATAAACTCGCTTTTTGAGCTTGCACCATGACCTCGGTGAGATCAACCTCTTCTCCCTTTTCAAAAGCTTCTCTCATCTTACCCGACTTATTGCCTTGTTCTGCAACAGAGTTTATTGACTGCGTTAAAAGCTCTTCAAAATTTTCTGTACTGTTAACGCTTGAACCAATTTTAGCAACATCTAAGCTTGGCTTTGATGCCGCTTCTGCCGCTAAAGAACGCATTTGAAGCATTAAATTTTGAGTATCAATTTGATTTGCCATTATTAAAAACAGCTCCATTTTGTAAATTTTTAAAATCTAAAACCGTTGAGAAAATACTGAACAACCTGTCTTAGCGATAAGACCTAACTAGCAATATTTATACCAAAAAACCCATTATTACGGAATATTTAAACCTTGTTCTTTAAATCTAGCTAACTTATAACGGAGCGTTCTAGGGCTAAGGTTTAAGGTTTCTGCTGTTTTTTGCCTATGTCCATCATTGTCTCTTAATGTATCAAGGATAATTTTAGCTTCCCTTTCCTTTAGATCTAAAGAAGAGTCTTCTTCATTAATACCAACATCACAATCGTTTAATTTTATTTCATTAGAGTCTCTTACTTCAACGATAAAATCTTCGTCAAGCAAAACATCTTGCTTTTGAATTATATCACCAGACATCATCACTAAAGACCTTTGAACCACATTATCTAACTCTCTTATATTTCCTGGCCATGGATATTCTAACAACAACTTCATTGCAGGGGCAGAAATCATCGGCTCTACTCGGTTATTCTTACAATGTCTCTGTAAAAGCCTTTCCGCAATCATTGGAATATCTTTCTTTCTTTCTCTTAAAGGTAAAAGATTCATAGGAAAAACATTCAACCTATAAAATAAATCCTCCCTAAACTTTCCTTTTTTAATTGCATCTTTCATATTGATATTAGATGCACTTAATACCCTTACATCCAGTGCAATACATTTAACACTACCAATTCTTTCGACTTCCAACTCTTGCAAAACTCTTAATATCTTTGCTTGTAAATCAATCTTTAGTTCACTTATTTCATCTAAAAATATTGTGCCACCTTGAGCCTGTTCAAACTTCCCCGGCATTGATTTTAACGCACCAGTAAAAGCACCTTTTTCATAACCAAAAAGTGTTGCTTCAAGCATATTATCAGGTATTGCTGCACAGTTTATAGCGACAAAAGGAGCTTTATTCCGCTCTGAATTTTGATGAATAAATCTTGCTAAAACTTCTTTACCTGTGCCACTTTCTCCTGAGATTAAAACAGTGGCATTACTAAGAGCTACTTTTTTTGCCATCGTTTTTAACTGAATCATAGAGGGTTCAGCGACAACAAAATCCTCTTCATTTGAAGCATCACGATAAAAATATGATTTGGCTTTTTCAACAAGAATATCTGCCTCAAAAGGCTTTAAAATATAATCAACTGCTCCAGATTTTATCGAATCTACAGCTTGCTCAACCGTACCATAAGCAGTCATCAAAACTACAGGAAGATAGGGTTTAATCGCACGGATTCGCTTCATCAGCTCACAACCATCCATGCTCCCATCCATTTTTATATCACTAAAAACCATCGCAATTTCATCATCTAAAGCAACGAGAGCCTCATCAGCGGAGCTAACACCAACGACATCAAAACCATTCAGTTCTAAGGTATCCACCAACGCTTCTTGGAGCTTAGCGTCGTCTTCTACAATAAGGATTTTAGCAATACTCATTTATTTTCCTTTAAGTTCAACGGGAATTCTTAAGGTAAAAACTGTGCCCTTGCCAATTATATTTGCAACCCAAGTTTCACCATCATGTGCTTCTGCAACTGCTCTTACAACAGCCAAACCTAAACCTGCTCCTTGAGCTCTACTCGTATAAAAAGGTTCATATACCTTAGAAATTAATTTTTCCGTTAAACCTGGTCCTCTATCAATCACTTTAAAGTCAACCACTTTAGGATTTGCATCAATCACATCTACCTCAATGATAATATCCGCATGAACATGAACGACTTCAATCGCATTCATTACCAAATTTTGTAATGCGGTCAATAACGCATCAATATCGCCCACCACATTAACTTTTTCATCAAAAGGAACAATCTGAATAGAACTAAAAGAATCTTTTATTCTTGGTTTAACAGCTTGTAGTAATTTTTGAATTAACTCGTTAACAACAATTTTTTTGCTAAAAGATTTGCCTCCTTTTGCATATTGAAGCATGTCTTTTACCAGACTTTCTAAATGCCTTAAACTATCCACAGACTTCTTTACAAATTTAGCGCGTTTATCTTTATCTAAATTATCTATGTCTAATTGCGAAATATACAACAAAGCAGATGCAAGTGGCGTTCTTATTTGATGAGCTAAAGAAGCCGTCATTTCCCCTAATGAATTTAATCTTTGGTGTCTATCAACATGTTGTTGCAAATTTCTTGCGGCTGTTACATCTTGAATAATTAAAATTTCCCCTTCATGAAAAGACTGTTCTGCCCCTCTAGTCAGCAACAAAGGAGCTTTTGAAAGCTGATAAGCGATTTGATCATGTGTCAAATAGGTATCAGCTTCATTTTTAGTTAAAAAAACATTACTAACGACTTCCTCCCAAGTTCTATGCTTCGCATCTTTACCGAGTATTTTTTCAGCTTCATCATTCATCTCAACAATAATGCTATCTAAATTTAAAATCACAACACTAACAGGCATTAAAGATAGCAACTGCTCAAGCCTTTCATCTACTTTTTTCTTTTCAAGATTACTTTTATCTAGTTTTTTTTGTAAATCTTCAACTTGACCTTGTAAAGATTCATAGGCATGCGTTAGCTGAGTTGATGTTTGATTAAATAACTCAAACGCCTCCTCTAACTCTACCAATCTTTTCTCTTCTAATTCAACATTAATGGGTTTCATGGGTTAAGAAGACTCTTAAGTTAACTTTAATTTTTTAATTTTTTCAACGAGAGTGGTTCGATTAGTTTGCAACAATTTTGCTGCTTGCGATACATTTCCGTCTGTTTGAATCAGTGCTTTTTGAATTAATTGAATTTCAACATCAATTAAATATGACTTTAAGTCTATACTTTCACCAAGGTTTAATGATTTTTCATCCCGAAAAGTGTGACTTAAAGCATCTTCTGATGAAGTTAGTTCAGGGCTTTCTTTCTCTAGGGTATCACAAACTTTTAATACGGCATTTTCTGGAATATCGACTTGGTATCTAACTGGCAAATCATCATATTCAACCGTTAATCCTGGAAACAAAATTGACAATCTCTCAACCAAATTCCCTAGTTCTCTTACATTTCCAGGCCAAGAATAATGTTGTAAAGCAATCAGCGTTTTTTCAGATAAAATCGGCACAAGCCGATTCTTTTCTTTTATTTTATTTAACATAAACTCTAACAGTTCAGGAATATCTTCCGATCGTTCTTTTAAAGAAGGTACTTCAATCGGAAATACATTTAGTCGATAAAATAAGTCCTCTCGAAATGAACCATCTGAAATATTATTTTCAAGATTTCGATGGGTCGCAGCAATTACTCTTACATCAGAGTGAAAACTTCTATTGCCTCCTACCCTCTCATATATTTTTTCTTGTAAAACTCTAAGTAATTTAACTTGCATAGGTAAAGGCATGTCGCCAATTTCATCTAAAAAAATTGAACCTTTTTCAGCCATTTCAAAACGACCTTTTCTAGCCGTTATTGCACCAGTAAAAGCTCCTTTTTCATGCCCAAACAATTCCGACTCCAACAATTCAGCAGGAATAGCTCCACAATTAATTGGTACAAAAGGGCTAGAATTCCTGGTAGAAAGAGCATGCAAGCATTGTGCAACCACTTCTTTACCCGTTCGAGACTCACCTAAAATAATAACCGTTGCATCTGTTTCTGCAACCTGAATAATAAGCTTTTTGACTTGCAGCATTGCCTGACTACTGCCAACTAAATTAGATAATGAACTTTGATACAATTTAGATAAACCTATAAATTAACCTTGAATAGGTTACTTATATAAGGTTTTTGTAGATATGTCAAAAAAATGACGAGATTTTAAACAAAAAAGACAAAATTAGTGACCAATGTCTATTTTAAGTAAGTTTTAACGGCTTTATTCATTCTTAGACTGTCCGAAAATTCTGTTTCAATTTTAGACATTTTAGTTTTAATTAGGTTCTGAATTTTATCAACATCATCAATTAACTCTTCAATTGAAACGACCATGTTATTATCAGAAACATTTAGCTCTTTATCATTTAATACAAGACATTTTTCTATTTCTTGCGACCATATCGGCTGTAATAACTCAAAGTCGTCCCAACTTTCATTTTCTGCGTGGAGCAATAATATTTTAGAATTATTTAAACATTGTAAAAATAGATTCGTCATAAAATTAATTTTCTTTAAGATTGTCGATTTGAGATTTAGATGCTTTTTTTAAATTTTCAGGAATCAGCAACCAACCTGAACGCAATTCTTTTACTAATATTGCCGCCTCATCTAAAATTTTAACATCATTCTTAGCACTTGCTTCTAACAGTTTACGATTAATATAACGGTAAATCGTGTCATAATTATCTGATACTTCTTTTGCATTTTCCATATCTAAATTCGATCGTAACGACCCGATAATCAAAAGTGCTTTATTCAATTTATTAGCTTTTAATTCAAAATCTTTTCGCTGAATAGCTCCTTTTACATGTGCCAAATTATCTAAAATGCCATCATATAACATTGCAATTAATTTATGAGGGGTACTATTTTCCATCCCTGTTTCAATAGATGTTTGCTTATATTTATTTAAGAACTTTTGTTTCATCATTAAGCTCACATTAAATTCCTCTAGAACTAGTATATATATTTATTGATTCGTTCTTATTGCTAAAGAAGCGGCTAAAGACTCTCTTGTTGAACTCATATTTGACAATATAGTTTGTAACGCACCAAACTGTAAACGATATTTAAGCTCTAATTTTTCATAACGGGCGTCAACTTTTTCTTTTTGCTCGTCTATTTCTTCAAGGCGAGTTCCAATATTACCGACACGGTTACCAATTATCCCCGAGTCCTCTTCTAAAAACTGATCAAATAGAATGGAGAGCTTATCTGCATAACCTCGATTAAATTCCAGTGAGCCTCTCGCACCTACAGAACCCCCTCCAACACTAAATTCAAGACCTTTAGGAGAACCTGATAAGATTGAGTTAATCACGACATCCTGCCCATTTCCTACAAAGGAATAAAGCGTTCCATCTTTTTCTAAAAACCCCTGTACATCTTGACCAACTGTTTCAGCTGTCACGCCAAAACCAGCAACCGATGAGGTTAAAAAATTACCTGATATAAGCTCTAACTTTGAAGCTGAACCAAACTTTTCAGAAGTCATGCTAAAAGTATTGGAAGAACTATCATATTCGACCGAAACTCTCCCTGCCGATGAAATTTTAGAGTCATTATTAATGGCCCTAGATATTTCAACTGCCAGACTCGCTTCAGTATAAGCACCCGCGTTTAAAGACAAGTCCAAAGACTCTGTACCGTTTACTTTTATTTTAAAGGTATTGTTTGTTCCATCAATAGTAATGCCGCCACCAGCAACGACCGCACCAGTTATGGCAGATTTTGTTGCCGCAGTATTCACAGATAAATTATAGGTTCCTTCAATCGTATCATTAGAAGAACCTTTATAGGACACCAAATTATCTGAAAAAGATGCATTTGCGGCAAAAAGTTTACCTACCGATTCAGGATTTTCGGCTAAGGCAGTTGCAAGCTTGCTACTATCAAGCTCCAGCGAACCATCTAACTTTGACTTAATGCCAATATCACCTAACGATTGAATCGATCCACTTAAACCTGGGATTGAATCAATCATAGCTTGTCGTATTTCATGCTTAACCGTTCTAAGAGAAGAGTCCCCCTTTAAATTCCCTATAATAGAATCTTCATTTTCCTCTTCGTCTTCATCTATCTTTTCATAAGAAGCTAAGTCTTTTATAATGTCATCAAGTGCATTATACAGCTCGATAAAATCCTCAACGCTTTGCTGTAATCCTTCGGTATCTTCTGAAATTTCAATTGTTTTTATACTACCTATATCGGCAGATTTTAAATTCAATGTTACGCCGTCTATTACATCTTTCAAACTATTACTAGAACTATTAATTACCAGCCCATTAACAACAATAGTTGCATCTTGAGCGGCAACCGTTTGATCCATATTTGCGGTAATTAGTCGCGATAAACCTTGTGCATCACTATTGTTTCCGTCCGTATCTCCCGTAACAGAAACATCAATCGAATTTCCTGCGCCTGAATTAGTCGCAGAAAACATCAATTTATAACCCGTTCCAACATTAACAATCGTTGCATTAACGCCTATATCGGCACTATTTACTGCATTTTGAATACCTGCTAATGAATTATTTGTACCGGATATGTTAATGGTTGAAATCGCCCCACCTACATTAAAACTCAAATCTCCTTCACCAACTTGGCTAGTAGAGGAACCGAACGCTGTTTGACTGGCTAAAGTATGAGAGGCTGCAAGATTCTGTACTTCAATTTGATAAAGTCCATTGTTAGGCTTTCCCGTAATGACGGTATCAATTACCGTTGA
Organism: uncultured Piscirickettsiaceae bacterium; assembly: GCA_964388565.1. GTDB lineage: Bacteria > Pseudomonadota > Gammaproteobacteria > Thiomicrospirales > Thiomicrospiraceae > Hydrogenovibrio. Next base: position 14,868 of record CAYMAW010000005.1, read on the forward strand.
ATCTGAAGAGCTAGCTTGTTTTTTTTGAAAACTAGACATTTCTGTTAGGGTTGAAACTTGCTCTTTAAAAGCATTAAATGCAAATTTTAATGTTCCAAACCCAGACAACTTATCATTATATTTTGTTTCTGAGCGCTCTAAATTTATACGCTTAGAGCTAACATCGGCTTCAGCCAATGTTTTAGCCATTTTTCCTACATCAAAAGAACTCGCACCCATCGAATTTAATATGTCATTACCAATATCATTATTCATTATGATTCGAACTCCCTTAAAATATATGGCTTATTTGTTTTTCTTAATTATATTATCGGCATAATTCACAATAACTTTACCGATAAATTGACACTCAAAAGGATTAAAAAGCAAAAAATGCCAGGGGCACCCCTCGCCTAGCATTTTTTAAGAAAAACCACTTATGGCTTATCCATAATATAATCTTCATAATCTAAATTTGGATGATTAATCACTAGTGGAATAGCTAACAATCCTACTCCTGCTAGTTTAACAGAATCATTAAGTCCTGAATTTAAAGGGTGCCATTTTGCTAATTTATCACCCCTGTCTAAAACCCGATAACCACAGCTATCGGGTAACCAGTCAAAATCTGCTACTCGTTTTCTAGTTAAGGGAACACAAGTCGGAACATTTTTAGAGCGGTTTTCATAATCTGAACACTGCTCAGTCTCTTCATTAGTATATTCACAAACTATTCTTGTGTAAACAATTTCATCGATTTCATCATCTTGCAGTTTGGTTAAGGAGACACTTAACAACATAAACCGCAACCATCACAAATAGACTCCCATTCCACTTCGCTCATTTCTTCTAAGCGTTTAATATCCCAATAGTTTTTACGATATTTTTTAGCGTATTTATTCGCCATTAAATACTTCCCAAGGTTTTAACCAGTTACTCAGTGCTATTTTAAACTCTTTTGAGATAAAACGCTTACCGTAATTCGGTTGAAGTACCCAATTATAATGACTACCTTCTATTTCAAAACGCAGAGCATAAGCATGTAAGTAACCCCTGTCTTCTTTATTTGACAAGGCTAAAGCCTGGTATCGCTGGTCGCCAGTAATCGGAGCTGAAATACTTTTAAGGGCTACACGCAATTGATGCGTTTTTCCTGAATAGGGCTTTAATAAAAATAAGCGTTCTTTTGGTTGAACACTTTGGCTGATAAACTGGGTAATCGCAGGATGATTATTTGTTTTCGTTAGCTTCCAACTTCCGCGCCTTGCCTTCTCCATGTCCCCTTTTATCCAACCCTGTTTTTTTTTAGGTTTCTCAGTAGAGATTGCCAAATAATATTTTTCTATTTTATGTGATTGAAATAATTCCATAAAAACCGTTGCGATTTTTTTACTTAATGCAAAAATAATTAAACCAGAGGTCATTTTATCTAGTCTATGCACGGGGTATAACACGGGTAAATTTAACTGCAACTTAAGTAAAGTGACCAAACCCTCTCCACCTTCACAATGAAAATTCAGCCCTGCGGGTTTATTAACCACGATAAAAAGAGCATTTTTTTCAATAATTTCAATTTTCTTTTTTTTAAACAACACTTTTTTGACACACGATAAATCAATATTTTCAATAGGTTACAAAATTACAGAACTGGCATGGTAATTGTAATAAGGTAGTTAAGGTAATAAAAACACACCATTAATTTGTCAACTTATTGACATAGAAGGTTTATAACATGACTAAAAAATCATTTACAACAACAGATAAAGTTAACGACTGTTTATTACATATTGATAACCAACTAGAACACAATAAACAAACTTACCAAGTCGCGGAAACAATTATAAAAGATATTAAAAACTTAACAGAAAGCTACCAAAAAGCGATGAAAAAAAGTCAATTAATCGAGCATGCAGATACCGTACACATAACCCAAAAAAATTGGGTTAAACAACTACAAAAAATCGTAAATGAAAAAGATAGTCATGTCGAAAGCACATTAATTATTAACGCCCTTCATAAATTTGCAAATAATCTAAATGAAAGCATCATTAATAATATTAAACTTGACTTGCCTATAGCACAATCTCATTTAGAAAAAGAATTCACCTCTATTTCAAATCTAGAGAAAACTTTATTTATAAATGGCTACCAACAACAAGACAATACAAGACACTAGATTTAAATCGTGTCTATAAGCCTAATAACTCGTTTTAAAACTTTCATAATTAGAAATTAAGGCCTGTATAGTTTCTTCGTCATAAGCTCGCAAGCCACTTAATATCATACTCTTACGCCCTTTCCCCACAATATTATTTTGATCTAACAAATCAAATTCAATCGTCACCGTTCCGCGTTTACCATCAACATTTAATTTTGTTTTCGTTAACTTTAGAGAAGGAGAAGCTAAACTTATCGTTTCAAACTCAAAACCCATACTTTCATAGATTACCATCGGTCTTGCAGGGTTAATCATCACATTACTTTCTTTCATTAAAGGAACAAGAATATGAGGAAAACAATGCCCTGAAAAGGCAACATAAGCTTTAGTAAATGATTCTATTATGGCTAGATCCGTAATATTATTACCACTAATTTCTGCATTTAAACACCCTTTGCCACGAGTATCTTCTAAGAAAAAACTTCCTTTGATCGCGTTAGGATAGACAAGCTCCGTGCCTTTTCCAACCATTCCCGTATAATTAAAATCCATTTTTTGTGATAGACCATATTTGACCAAACTAATTGCAAACAACAAATCACCTGGCACACAAAATCGTTTATTATCAGGATCGTGCAATGGATTAAAATCATCTGAAATTTCTTTAGCAAATTTACTAGCTTGTTCAGGTTGAACCGTTACTAAACCATTGTTTGAGTCATAAAACTCATCTAAATAATACATATAGTTCTTACTTCCGTTTCTTAGGTGGCATTAGGTCAGTAATCGTGCCTTCTGCCATTTCAGCAGCAAAACATAATGTTTCAGATAGTGTTGGGTGTGGGTGAATGGTTAAACCTATGTCTTGCATATCCGCACCCATTT
>CAYMAW010000006.1:0-17336 GCA_964388565.1 uncultured Piscirickettsiaceae bacterium
ACTTAGCCTTATTACCAAAACTATCTGCCAGTGAAAAACCAAAAGCAATTTTTACTGAACTAGAAATGCCGCTACTTACCGTGCTCGCCAAAACCGAACGCAATGGTGTGTTGGTCGATAAACAAATGCTTGCAGATCAATCTTATGAGCTAGGTAATAAATTAATCGCCTTAGAAGAAAAAACCCATGCGATTGCAGGTGAAAAATTTAATCTTAATTCATCAAAACAACTGCAAGTGATTCTATTTGAAAAATTAGGATTGCCAATACTCAAAAAAACCCCAAAAGGGGCAGCTTCAACCGCAGAACCTGTTTTAGTGCAATTGGCAGAGGACGGACATGACATTCCGACCCTAATCTTAAAATATAGAAGTTTAGCTAAATTAAAATCAACCTATACCGATTCACTGCCGAAGCAAATAGATGCCGATACAGGTAGGATTCATACTTCTTACCAACAAGCTGTTGCGGCAACGGGAAGGCTCTCCTCAACTGAACCCAACCTACAAAATATACCGATAAGAAGCGAAGAAGGCAGACGAATTCGCCAATCCTTTATCGCCCCGCAAGGTTATCAGTTGGTTGCAGGAGATTATTCGCAAATAGAATTAAGAATAATGGCACATTTATCAAAAGATGAGGGATTATTAACCGCTTTTGCAGAAGGCAAAGACATTCACCAAGCCACCGCCGCAGAAATTTTTAATGTTGAACTAGATACCGTTACCACCGATCAAAGAAGAAGTGCCAAGGCGGTTAATTTTGGGTTAATTTACGGCATGTCCGCATTCGGATTAGCCAAACAGTTAAAAATAAGCCGTGGGCTAGCACAAGAATATATTAACTTATATTTCAACCGCTACCCTGGCGTAAAAGTTTATATGGAAACCACTCAAGAGCAAGCTAGAGAAGCTGGATTTGTCGAAACGCTACAGGGTAGAAGGCTCTACCTACCAGACATCAACGCCAAAAACGGCATGTTAAGACAATATGCAGAAAGAACAGCCATCAACGCACCCATGCAAGGAACGGCGGCGGATATTATTAAGAAAGCCATGATAGATATTCAAAGTTGGTTAGATGAAACGGATTTAGATATTAAACTGTTAATGCAGGTTCACGATGAACTAGTGTTTGAAATAGCCGAACAAGATGTTGAACAAGCTAAGTTAAAAATTAAACAAATTATGGAAAATGCAGCAGAATTAAATGTGCCTTTAATTGTTGAGATAGGACAAGGCTTTAACTGGGATGAAGCACATTAAGGTATAAAGATATTTCGATATTTTTAAGCTAACATCAAGTACTTCCGTAAAATTCGACGCAATAGCTAGCTATTACGACGCATTTAACGAAACTTGATGCACATTTTTTCAGTAAAGTTCTAATTGTGGTTGTTCAGTACTTCCTTAATTGAGAATTATATTAGTTTTTGCTAATTACCTTTCCCTTTCAGATACAATATGCCTTTAAAGTAAAAATCACCAGGGGCGGGTATTTGTTAGTTGAATTTAGTATTTATTTATTAACAGGTGCTTTTGCAGGTTTTTTTGCAGGCTTATTGGGCGTTGGCGGTGGATTAATTTTAGTGCCTATTTTGACCTCTGTATTTGCTTATTATTTAGCTAGCCCTTATTTGGTTCACTTGGCGATTGGTACAAGTTTAGCGACCATTTTAATCACATCTTTGTCTTCCGTTAAAGTACACCATCTTCACAAGACAGTTCGTTGGGATATTGTAAAAAATATGGCTTTGGGGGTTTTTATTGGTGGTTTACTAGGTTCATGGATTGCACAGTTTATGAGTGCTTCTATTTTGTCAAAAACTTTTGCGGTATTAGAATTACTTATTGCGATTAGGTTTCTGGTAGATTTCCAACCATTCCCTAGCCGATGCTTGCCAAAAGGGATCTCGGCATTTGGTGTAAGTGGTCTAATTGGTACATTATCGACGCTAGTTGGTGTTGGTGGTGGGGCAATTAATACGCCTTATATGGTTTGTCATAATGTGTGTATTAAGCAAGCTATTGCGACATCTGCGGCGTTGAGTTTACCTGTTGCCGTTGCAGGCACGATTGGATTTATGTGGGCAGGATGGGGGTTAGATAATCTTCCTAATTATTCCACTGGTTATATTTATTGGCCCGCATTTATTGGTATTGTTTTAAGCAGTTATTTTACCGCTTCAATCGGTGCAAAATATACGCATAAATTACCCACTCAAAGAATTAAAAAAATATTTGCTACCTTGTTAGTTTTATTTGCAATTAAAATGTTTTTATTTTAATTTTTAAGTAAATTAATTTGTTATTTATCAGGTAGTTAAAATTTAATAAATAATCTTATCCACAGGGTTTGTTCTGGAGTTATCCACAGCCCTTGCTTTTAATTAATCTTATTTACCGTTATAATTTATTTTATTCTTTTACCCCCCCTTTTTTTGGATAAATTAATTTGACAGCTTCTTTATGGTCTCAAGTACAAAAACAATTGCAAAGTTCATTAAGTGATCAGCAGTTCTTAACCTGGATACAACCACTTAAAGCCATAGAAGATAACGGTGTATTGCGTTTAATTGCTCCGTCTGGTTTTGTATTGGACTGGGTACAAAAAAAACTGTTAGGGGAAATAGAAGAAGCGGTTATGTTTGTCGCTCCTGTTGAGACGCCTCGTGTAGTGTTAGAAGCGGGAGAATATGCGATTGATAGCCTTAATACGCCAGAAGATACTTCTGTTCCCCAGCCTTTAAGGGTGAGAGAGAATGATTTAAATAGTAATATTTTTTCGAATGCAATTGAAACAACGGGTTATGGAGCAAAAAAAGCAGAAAATAATCGTAAGGCGGCTAATAAAAAAACTATTCAACATAATTTAAATGTTAACTTTACCTTTGATTCTTTTGTAGAGGGAAAGGCAAATCAATTAGCCGCCGCCGCCGCTCGCCAAGTAGCTGATAGCCCTGGTGGAAGCTACAATCCCTTTTTCATTTATGGTGGAGTGGGGTTAGGTAAAACTCACTTAATGCATGCAATAGGTAATGAGTTATTGAAACAAAAACCTGATGCTCGTGTTGCTTTTTTAAGTTCAGAACGATTTGTTGCCGATATGGTTAACGCACTTAGGCATAATAAAATAGATTCTTTTAAACGGTTTTATCGCTCGTTAGATGCTTTATTGATTGATGATATTCAATTTTTTGCAGGTAAAAATCAATCTCAAGAAGAATTTTTTCATACCTTTAATACGCTATTAGAAGGTAATCGGCAGGTTATTTTAACCAGTGATCGTTTCCCAAAAGATGTTGATGGCTTAGATGACCGTTTAAAGTCTCGTTTTGGTTGGGGGCTAGCAATTGCGGTTGAACCACCAGAGTTTGAGATGCGTGTTGCTATTTTGCTTAAAAAATCATCTGAATTTAATATTATTTTGCCTGATGAAGTTGCCTTTTTTATTGCTAAAAATTTAAGAGGGAATGTTCGTGAATTAGAGGGAGCACTAAAAAAAGTCGGTGCATTTGCTCAGTTCACACAGCAAATGGTTAGCATTGAAATTGCTAAGGACGCTTTAAAAGATTTATTAGCCTTGCAACAAAAGATGGTAACCTTAGAAAATATTCAAAAAACAGTCGCTAATTTTTATAAAATTAGGGTGTCGGATATACTTTCAAAAAGTCGTACTCGTAATTTAGCGAGACCAAGGCAAATTGCGATGGCTATTTCAAAAGAATTAACCACCCATAGCTTGCCAGAAATAGGTGACGCTTATGGCGGAAGAGATCATACGACGGTTTTACATGCAGTAAGAAAGGTCGGTAAGTTACGAGAAGAAGATTACCGTATTGATGAAGATTACAACAGTTTAATTAGAATAATTACAACTTAATTAGTTAAGGTAACAAGAAATGAAAATAAGTTTATCCCGTGAAAATTTATTAAAAGTATTGCAGACTGTGGGCGGTGTTGTTGAAAAACGCCAATCTATGCCAATTTTGGGTAATATTTTATTTCAAGTCAGTCAAAATACATTGGTATTGACTGCTTCAGATTTAGAAATTGAAACCCGTGCCTCTACCGAACTAGAAACCAGTGATGGCGATTTTTCAGTTACCTTACCAGCGGTAAAATTGATTAGTATTATTCGTGCAATTCCTGATGGATTAACGGTCGTCTTAAAATTTGATGAAACGCGTTGTAATTTATCCGCAGGGCGTTCTAAGTTTAAATTATCTAGCTTGCCTGCGGATGATTTCCCGATTATTGATTTGAGTCAAACAGATTTATCCTTTTCTATTCCACAAAATCAGCTAAAACATATTATTCATAACGCTGCGTTTGCAATGGCATTGCAAGATGTGCGTTTTTACCTAAATGGAATGTTGTTTGATATTAATCACCAAACTTTACGAGTGGTTGCAACAGATGGGCATAGACTATCAACCTGTACCACACAATTAGCAACTGATGGCTTGCCTGCTACCCAAGCAATCTTGCCAAGAAAAGGGGTGATGGAGCTACAAAAACTATTAGGTGATGATGATAGCCTATTATCATTTTCTATTGCTAAAAACTACTTAACAGTCCATTTAGAAGATACCATTTTTACTTGTAAATTAGTTGATGGGCGTTTTCCGGATTTTAAACGCGTTATTCCTGAAGATAATGATCAGTTAGTGCAAGTGGACAAAGATTTATTCAAAAGTTTATTACAACGATCAGCGATTTTATCAAACGATAAATTTAACGGTATTCGCCTCGTGCTTTCTAATAATTTATTAACAGTTCATGCCAAAAATGCAGATCAAGATGAATCACATGAAGACATGGCAATTGACTACCAAGGTACCGAAATAGAAGTTGGTTTTAATGTACATTACATTATTGAAGTATTAAATTCTATGACCGAACAATGTGTTACCTTGTCAATGAAAGATGCAAGTAGCAGTTGTTTAATTGATACTAAAATGGAAGATTGTAACTGTCAGCATGTAATTATGCCGATGCGTTTGTAAAAATAGATAGCATATAAAGCATAAACAACTTACAATTATAGCTTGATTAAATCCAATAACTGGAACAAATGTGATTTTCCTTAAGTTAAAGATCGATAATTTTTATATGTTTAAAGATAGCTCTTTTGACTTTACTTATCCTAAAAAAATAAACTCTTCAACAATTGAAGGGGAATATTTAGAAGACTTTCCTAAAATAAAATACAAAAGACTTTGTATTTTAATGGGAGCGAATGCTTCTGGAAAAACCTCTCTTGGTAAAGTTATGTGTGCAATCAATAATTATCTACAAGGAAGGTCACTTAATAATGTTTCTGAAACCATCTGTAATAAAGAGCGAACCGCTAGCTTTGAGATCATATATGTTACGCCAAAATCAAAAAAAATACACCAATTTAGAACCGTTTTTAATTCAGATGGTTTAGTGTCTGAAGAGTATAGATATTGTGATTTAAAAGTATCTAAAAACTTAGATAAAACTTTAATAGAGTTAGAAAAGGTAAATAATGTATTCAAATATTGTTCAAAACACACTCATGACATTGAAGTGCCAGGTTTTAAATCTGTAGCCAAGTTACTTGGAAATAAGATCGATGATGATATACCTGAAACAGCATGGAATTATATGTATAGTGACTTTAACTCCACATCTGAAAATTTTGTTAATACAGGTTTAGAATCACTAGAGAAAATGTTAAAAACCTTCGATACTTCAATTAGTGAAGTTCTTGCAATTACAGAAAATAATAATGCTGAATTTAAAGCATGCTTTGCAAAAGAAAAGTCTCTAAAAAATAAATTAGAATCAAATGACTTTGATTTCAAGAAACTTTGGTCAAGAAAAGAATTTTTTAATGATTTTTTATCTGGTCATCAGATTAAAGCCAATCTAATCAAACCAGATTTAGTCTAAAGTGGCTAAGCTCAAAAAACTTCAACTTGTTAACTTTCGTAATATTGAACAAGCAACGCTCAATTTTGCTGATGGGCTAAACATTGTTGTTGGTGATAATGCGGCAGGTAAAACTTCTTTAATTGAGGCCATTTGGGTACTATCATCTGGTCGATCATTTCGTTCGGCAAAGCCTTCTCACCTTATCTATAATCAAATCGGTGAATTTACTTTATTCTCAGAAGTGGAACAAAAAAATCAAAGTTATAAAATTGGCTTAACCCGTTCCGTCGAAAAATCGTTATGTAAAATTAATGGCGAAGTTGAAAAATCACAAGCCAATATGGCAATTCACTTACCTGTACAGTTATTAACGCCAGAAAGCCACCGCTTATTAGAAGAAGGTCCTAAAATTCGTCGCCAGTTTATGGACTGGGGGTGCTTTTATTATGCGCCTGAATTTATAAAATTATGGCGAGTTTATCAACGAGCGTTAAAACAACGAAACCATTCTTTAAAACAAAAACTACCACAATCGCAAGCACAATTATGGGACGCGCAACTGGTCGAGTCTGCCGAAAAAATTAATGCGATTCGTGATGAGTACATTCAAAAGCTCACGCCGTTTGTCATGCAGTTTTGTGAAGCCTTAATGCCTGAAATAACGGAAGAATTAAGTTTAAGTTATCGTGCAGGTTGGTCAAAATATAATGGTGATTACCAAACTATTTTAGCGAACAATTATTTCAAAGATGCTAAATTAGGACATACTCAATTTGGTTGCCATCGTGCGGATATTCGTTTTAAATTTTCGGGTACAGAGGCGATGTTAAAACTTTCTCGTGGGCAACAAAAGCTCTTTGTGTGTGCGTTGCTTTTAGCACAAGCCAGTTTGTTTGAGATGACTTCTGGAGAGCAAGTTATTATGCTAATTGATGATTTACCTGCCGAATTAGATGAAAATCACCGCTTAACCCTGTTAAAATTATTGGGATTATTGAGAATACAACACATTATCACTACAACCAGCGAAGATTTGATTCCGTTGATTGAAGCGGGCACTCCTAAAATTAAAATAGAATCAGGAAAAATAATATGAAAATATTTATTGTTTTATTACTGCTAACAGTGTTAATTGGCTGTAGTCAGCCTACTAAAAAACAATCGCATGCTAGTACTAAAATTAGCCCATTAAACACGCTATATGATTTTAGAATTATTGATAGTCAATCGGAAGAACGACTTAATATAAGTCAACTTGCGAAAAGATTAAAACAGGCAGATGTAGTCTTCTTGGGTGAATTTCATGGCAATCATGCCTCGCACTTATTGCAAGCACAATTACAGGCAGAACTATTTTCACAACGCTCCAATCAAGTGTTGACGATGGAGCAATTTACGACGGACTATCAAGATGTGTTAGATCATTATTTTGATGAAGAAATTGGTGAAAAATTATTAATCAAACAAGCGGATGCTTGGCGTAATTATACGGCTAGTTATCGCCCATTAATTGAGTTTGCAAAACACCATTCTTTACCCGTTTATGCGGCAAATGCCCCTGCTGGTTATGTGCGTTGTGTGGGTCGTCATGGTCAGTCTTATTTAGATAAGTTTAAAGATGATGAATATTTGCCGAAACAACCTTTTTTAAATGATGCAGACTATGAAAAAAAGTTTATGAAGTTTATGGGAAAAATGCGTAAGTCTTCTCGACTTCCAAAGCGGTCTTATTACGCACAGTTGCTAAGAGATAATAGTATGGCAGAGACTATTGTAACGGCGTTAAAAGAAAATCCAAACGTACAAGTTATTCATACCAATGGAGCTTTTCACAGTAATCGTTTTTTAGGAACAGCAGGTTTATTGAAACAACGCAACCCTGCGTTAAACATAGCGGTCATTAGCCCTGTCCATGTTGAAAATATGGCAGAACCAACTTATCAAAAAACAGACCTTGAAAAAGGCAACTTTATTTATTTATTATCACCACAACCGGCAGATTATAAGCAAGCAGAAAATCGCAAAAAGGCATTTAAAAATATGTTTAAAAAATCAAAAGAAAAGCATTGTAAATAAGTTTAGCTAGTATTGGAAAACAGGGTTTTTGCCCCCCCCCTGGCATTTTTTGCTTTGAGAAGGGTTTGAAATGTCGTATGATAGAAACCATGAAACATTATTTAATCGCATTTTGCATTGTCTTTTCTGCTTTATCTTCTAGTTGGGTAGGTGCGATGACGGTTGTCCAATCTTCAAATGAGATGCCTTGTCATGAACAAATGACAATGGAAAATCATGATTGTTGTGATGAGGCAATGAATAAAAACACTTGTTCGTCATGCGAAAATAATTGCTATTGCGACATAAACAGTTTTCACCTTAGTTTTGGTTTGTTTATTAACCCAGTAAGTTCATTTATAACAGATAAGTTTGTATTTTTTTCTTCGTTAAGTACGCAACTTTCTACCGCACCTATCTTAAAAAGCTTTCAACCTCCTAAAATAATTAATTTATAAACTTATCATTCTATTTTTAAATTAATTGTTGGAGATTTGCATATGCAGTCTTTTTTATCTGTTGTACTTTTTTTATTGTTCTCCTTATTTTCATCTGCTGTTTTCGCAGAAGAAGACCATTCTGCTCATAACCATACGAAAGAATCCTTGCCTGAATTTGATAATGATTCGGCGACGCAAATATCTAAATATATCTGCCCAATGCATCCGCAAATTATCCGCGATCATGAAGGAAGTTGCTCTATTTGTGGAATGGATTTGGTACAGCAAATGTTTGATGCTTCTACCGAATCTCCTACCATTAGTGCTAGTCAGTCAGGTGCGAATGGCTTAAAGCAGGGCTTGGCGATTCGTACGGCACGGGTTCAAAAAACGACCCTTTGGAAATATATTCCGACTTTTGGGCGAGTTGTTGCAGATCAGAATAAAGTAGAACATATTCACCCTAGAGCAATTGGTTGGCTTAGTAATTTAGGGGTGGCGACGGAGGGAGATTATATTAAAAAAGGCAGTATTCTGTTTCGTTTATATTCACCAGAAATGGTCTCTGCTCAGCAAGATTTATTGCTGGCGGTGCAAGCTGTTAATCGCAATGCGGATAGGTCAAGTATATTATTAAAATCAGCAAGAATCAGATTGCGTTTATTAGGTGTCGCAAATTCGGTAATTAAAGTGATTGAACGACGCAATAAAGTGATTAACAAGTTACCCTTTTACGCACCTAAAAGCGGTTATGTAAAAGAACTAACTGTCAAAAACGGTACATTTATTCGTAGAGAAACCCAGCTAATGCAAATTGAAAGTTATGATTCTGTTTGGGTAGAAGCGGAAGTATTGCCGTTACAGCAAAATTGGATTGAGAAGGGTTTAACGGTTAATATTGAAACGGATACGATACCAAATCGCCGTTGGGAAAGTACAATTGAGTATATTTATCCTGTTACAGATAGTAAAACACAAGCTTTAAAATTGCGTTTACCCGTTGAGAACAAAGATGGCAAGTTAAAACCTAATATGTTGGTTGATATTGAAATTTATGGCGGGCCTAAAAAAGCGGTATTGGTGATTCCACAAGAAGCGATTATTGATGATGGAGAAGAAAAACGGGTCGTCATTCAGCAAAAAGATGGACAATTTAAAGTACAAAAAATTATTACTGGTATGGTGAGTAGAGATATTGTTGAAATTTATTCAGGTTTAAATGAGGGTGATAATGTTGTTATTTCAGGTCAATTTTTAATTGATTCTGAAAGTCAAATTCAGGCAAATTTACGCCGTTTATTGACGGGAGAATAAGATGGTTAATAAAATTATTGGAGTCTCTATTCAAAATCGGGTGCTAGTTTTATTACTCAGTCTTGCGATGGCAATTTGGGGGTGGCAATCTTTTCAAAAAACGCCACTAGATGCGATTCCTGATTTATCTGATGTTCAGGTCATTATAAAGACCTCTTTTGCAGGGCAAACACCACAGGTAATCGAAGACCAAGTTACTTATCCTATTTCTAGCTTGATGATGTCGGTACCTAAATCAAAAGCCGTGCGGGGCTATTCCTTTTTTGGTGATTCTTATGTGTATGTTTTATTTGAAGATGGTACCGACCCTTACTGGGCAAGAGCTAGAGTATTAGAATATTTAAGCCAAGTAAAAGCACAGCTTCCTGTTGGCATACAACCCTCATTAGGACCTGATGCGTCGGGTGTTGGTTGGGTGTATCAATATGCACTGGTTGATAAAAGTAATCAACATGATTTAGCCGAACTAAGAAGTTTACAAGATTGGTTTTTAAAGTTTGAACTGCAAGCCGTAGCAGGAGTGGCGGAAGTTGCGGCGATTGGTGGAATGGTTAAACAGTATCAAGTCGTTATTGATCCTAATAAACTTCGAGCCTATAACTTACCACTTGAAATGGTGCAAACAGCCATTCAAAAAAGTACCGTTGAAATGGGTACTTCAGTTATTGAACAGGCAGAAACAGAATATATGGTGGCATTAAAAGGTTATGTTACCAATATTGATGATTTAAAAGAAACTTTTATTGGATTGTCATCAGAAAATAACATGCCCATTATGCTAAAAGATATTGCTAGCGTAAAATTGGGTGCAGAACCTAGACGAGGTATTGCAGAACTAAATGGCGAAGGTGAAGTTGTTGGCGGTATTGTAATTATGCGTGCAGGAGAGAATGCACAGCAAGTCATTCAAGCGGTTAAACAGCGTATTAAAGAGTTAAAAGGAGGCTTGCCGAACGGCGTTGAATTAATTGAGGTCTATGATCGTTCAGCATTGATTGAACGGAGTGTGAAAACCTTAACTGATAAATTGCTAGAAGAAATGCTAGTGGTCGCATTAATTTCTTTATTATTTTTAATGCACTTTCGTTCAGCACTCGTTGCGATTGTTTCTTTGCCTCTCGGAATATTAGGTGCGTTTATTATCTTAGAAAAAATGAGTGTGTCCGCTAATATTATGAGTTTAGGGGGTATTGCAATTGCGATAGGCACAATGGTTGATGCCGCCATTGTAATGATTGAAAACGCCCATAAACACTTAGAAGCCTACAGGGTTAAGCACGGAAAAAATGCCAGGGGGGGGGGGCATTGGCAGGTAGTAATGGAATCTTCAAAGCAGGTTGGTTTACCGTTGTTTTTATCCTTGTTAATTATTGCCGTCAGTTTTACCCCTATTTTTGCTCTACAAGAGCAAGCCGGCAGATTATTTACACCCTTAGCATTAACCAAAACCTTAGTGATGGCGGTTGCGGCAGGGTTAGCAATTACACTGGTTCCTGTATTAATTGGCTATTTTGTACGCGGTAATTTACCTTCGGAAACTAAAAATCCATTAAATCGCTTGCTCATTTGGTTGTATAAACCCAGCTTAAAATTCCTCTTAAACTGGTCTAAAACGGTTATTTTATTCTCTATTGTTGTGATGGCAAGCATTATTTATCCTTGGCAAAGTTTAGGTTCTGAATTTATGCCAGAGTTAGAAGAAGGCGATTTACTTTACATGCCGACAACTCTCCCAGGTTTATCTATTGGTAATGCACAGACGATACTGCAACAAACGGATGCTATTATTAAAACACTTCCCGAAGTGAAAACGGTATTCGGAAAAATTGGTCGTGCTGATACTGCGACAGATCCAGCTCCGTTAACGATGATCGAAACCACGATTCAATTAAAAGATAAATCAGAGTGGCGTGTAGGTATGACGCTAGATAAATTAATTGAAGAATTAAACGAAAAAGTAAACTTTCCTGGTTTAACTAACGCATGGGTACAACCGATTAAAACCCGTATTGACATGTTATCAACAGGTATCAAAACACCAATAGGAATCAAGATTTCAGGGGATAACCTAAAAATTATTGAACAAATTGGGCAAGATGTTGAAAAAGTGGTTGCCGATATAGCTGGAACGCAATCTGTTTATTCCGACAGGGTAGAAGGAGGGCGTTATATTGATATTATCCCTAATCGTCGTCAAATGGCTTTATATGGTTTAAATATGCAAGATTTAGCGAATATTTTAGCCATATCAGTTGGTGGTAAGGTGTTGCAAAAAACGATAGAGGGGCGACAACGCTATTCAATGAATTTACGCTTCCCTCAAAAATGGCGAAATTCAGTCGAAAAATTACAAACCCTACCGATTGTTACGAAAGATGGACGACAGCTGCAATTAGGTATGGTTGCCGATGTAATCATTAAACTAGGTCCGCCAATGATTAAATCAGAAAATGCCCGTTTAAATGGTTGGACATTTGTTGATTTAAAAGCCGGTACAGACTTAGCAAGCTTTGTTGAACACGCCCAGCAAGTGGTTGCGGATAGAGTAGAACTACCTGCAGGTTATAGTTTGCAATGGACAGGGCAATATGAATACCTCCTTAAAGCCGAAGAAACTTTAAAACAAATTGTACCCATCACCATTTTAATTATTTTTGTCTTGCTCTATTTTATTTTTAAAAATGTAACCGAAGCCTTAATGATTTTATTGGTTATTCCATTCGCATTATTAGGATCTGTTTGGTTTGTTTGGTGGTTAGGTTATGATTATTCCGTCGCAATTGCAGTGGGAATGATTGCCCTAGCAGGGGTCGCCGCTGAATTTGGGGTAGTGATGTTAATGTACCTAAATGAAGCGATTAAAACAGCTAAAGAAGAAAATAAACTGAATAATAAACAACAGTTATTAGAAGCCATTATGAAAGGTGCCGTACAACGCGTTCGCCCTAAAGCTATGACTGTATTAATGATAGTGTTAGGTTTGTTGCCGATTATGTATGGTTCAGGAACGGGGTCAGAAGTGATGCAAAAAATTGCCGCACCGATGGTTGGGGGCATGATTTCGGCACCAATTGTATCAATGGTGTTGATACCAATTTTAATGTATTTATTGATGAGTCGGAGATTGTTCAAGGACGCTCTTCCTCAAGGAAAAAAAAATGATTAAATTGATACCAATAGTATTTATTTTTTTAGCTACGCAAGTGAGCGCACAAGAAATTAAACACCCTATTGCTTTGCAAAATCTATTTACAATAGCAATGGAAAATAGCCCTAAATTACAAGTTGTAAAAGCAAAAATTTTAGAAATGGAAAGTCAGCAACAACATACTCAGTCGTATCAAGACTGGGAGGTAAGGCTAAAATCTGAATTAAGTTATTCCATGATAGAAAACAAACACTTTCCAAGAACAGCCAACCAATTAACCGCTAGCTATCCTCTTTACCAACCTGATGTAGATAGTTTGATTGAGTCAGATAATTTTTTTCTTGAAGCTACAAAATTAAATTTTGAAGATGCAAAACAAATGCTGTTTTCAGAAATTGCAGAAAGTTACTTCCAATACCAAATACAACGAATAGAAATAAAGTTTTTAGAGCAGGAGCAAATTTCTGTACGCAATATTTTAGAACAGCTAAATCTACGCCTTGAACTAGGTCAACAGAATCTAAGCAAAGTGAGTGCAGAACAAGCCGAACTTGGTATGATTCAAGCAGGTTTGCTTGCTGAACTAGAAAAAAAATGGCAGTTACAAGTTGAAATTGAAACGCTAGTTAATAAACAAGTTTTTATTGAAAGTTTCCCAGTCAATTTACAACCAGAAATCTTAGTTATCAATAGTTCTTTTGAACAAGCGGTTCTTGAACATCCTAAGTTGAAAAGTTTAGTGATGCAAGAACAAGCGTTAACTAAAAAAATAGCTTATCAACGCCAAAAAGAGGGCTTAAAGTTAAATGGTTTTGTCGCCGCCATTCATAATGATTCAAATAAAAACTTTTATGATGATATGACCGCAATTAAAGCAGGAATTAAACTAGACCTTCCTTTGTATATAGGTGGCAGAATAGACGCAAATGTAGGCAAAGAACAAGCTAAAAAACAAGGTTTACATGCACAATTTCAGCAGTTAAAACTTGTACAGGTATTAAAGGCTAAAAATAGCTATTTAATTTATAATTCAAGCTTTGCGAGAATAAAAGCAATTCAATCCTCAATAGAATCTTATCAACAAGTTATAGAAGCAATAGAAAGCGGAATTGCTTCAGGAAAGCAAGAAAGGGTAGATTTACTTAATGCAAAAAGGCTCTTAAATCGGGCGAAGAAAGAGAAAAAACGAATAAAACTTAAAATATGGCAAAATGCCTATAAATTTTATTCGAGTATTGGGGCATTTTAGCCAGTAAAAATTTAATCGCGGTTATTCAGTAAAGAGAAACTTATCCTTCACAAGCCACACAATTATTTCGTTTTTGATTCAGTATTTGAGCCGCATTCATACTGTGTTGGTAATATAAGGCTTTGATGCCTAGTTTCCAAGCGGTAATGTAGAATTGGTTAATCTCTTTTACGGGAGTATCTGGGTGCACCATAATGTTTAGAGACTGCCCTTGGTCAATGTAAGTTTGACGGGTTGAGGCTTGTTCAATAATACTCATTTGATCAATTTCAGGGAAGGTTTTAAAGATGTCTTTTTCGTCTTGGCTTAAGAAATTAACATGCTGTACTGAACCATCATGATTACGAATATCTAGCCAAACTTCTTTGGTGTTTTTGCCCTTTTTTTCTAATATTTTTTCTAAAAATGGGTTTCTGATGGTCGTTTTAATTTTAGCAATATCCTTAACATAGCAGTTTGACCAAGTTGGCTCGATTCCTTGAGATACTTGCCCTAAAATGAAAGCAGAAGAGGTTGTTGGAGCTATTGCGTTAAGGGTAGCGTTGCGTCTGCCATAATCTTTTAGTAGATCAGGCATACCAAATTGTTGTGCCATTTCGGCTGATGCCTGATAAGATTTTTCTTTAATTTTTTTAAATATTTCTAAGTTTAATTTTGCAGCATCTCTGCTTTCCCATGCGAGCATTTTATCTTGTAATAATGAGTGCCAACCTAATACACCTAAACCTAGAGCTCTATTTTCTTTAGTGAAATCGTAAGCTTTTTTCATGAATAAGAACATCATTTTATCGTCATGTTCCTCTGAATCACGATACACTTCTAGCTTGGTTAAAAATTCAGTAATAACCGCATCTAAAAAATAAACCAATGTTTCAACAGCATCGGTATCTTTCCATTTGTCATAATGCAGTAGATTGATAGAAGAAAGCACACAAACAAATGACCATTTTTCATTAGTTGGTAACATAATTTCAGTACAGAGATTACTTGCATGTATTTTTAAATTATGGTCTTTATAGGCATCAACAGTATTGTTATTGGCATTGTCATTAAACATAATGTAAGGGTAGCCCAATTCACCACGGCGTTGAATTACTTTCGCCCATAGTGTTCGTTTTTGTTGGTCACCATCAATCATTTCTTGCATCCAATCATCGGTCACGGTTACACCATGTGTTAGTTCTTGGATAGCATTTCCTTCTGTTCCAATATCTAAAAATTCATTGGCATCAGGATGTTCAAGTGGTAGGTAAGGTGCAAAACGCCCGCGACGAACAGAACCTTGGCTGACAACATCAACCATAGATTCAAATAATTGCATAAAGTGGGTAGCACCAGAAGAGAAACCATTGTTTTTGATTGGCATTCCACGGCTACGCAAATTGCCAAAATATCCCGAAGTTCCGCCACCTAATTTAGACATCATGCCGACTTCTGCTTGCGTGTAAAGAATATCACCAATATCGTCTGCCATATTTGAACCATAACAGCTTATTGGTAAACCGCGTTTTTTACCAAAATTTGACCATACTGGAGAGGCTAATGAGTAAAAACCTTGTTCCATATAGCCATAAAATTTATCGGAAAATCCGTCTATGCCAAGAATTTTTTCGGCACCATCCGCAATTTCACGAATTCTATCTTCCGCACTAGTTCCCTCTTCAAGATATCCACTTGCCAAGAATTTACGACTATTTTCTGTTAACCATTTCATTTTTTATTTTTCCTCTTTTTGCTGTTTTTAGAATAAATCGTCAGAGGTGACACTTTTGCTTCTTTTATTGTAATTAATAGAGCGTTTTACAAAGAAATCGCCATGTTTAGTTCCGATTATTTCATCATCAAACCATTCGGTTCTTTCAACAATGACTTGATCTACTTCAAATACTTTTTCAATACCAATGCTTTGTAATGAATCATTAAAACGATTTTTAATAAACTCTTTAATTTGTTCTTTTGGTAAGAAGTCGATTTCACCTTCTTCAAAAATCCAGTCAATAATTTCAGATTCAGCTCTGTAAGCTTGTTTGCATAAAGAACGCACTGTTTGAGAGTGGGTTTCATCAAACCAATCAGGGTTTTCTTTTTTAATGATTTGAATTAAATCAATACCAAAATTACCATGAATTTGTTCTTCTTTAGAGGTGGCTTCAACGACATTAGAAATGCCTTTTAATACATTTTTATGTTTGTTGAATGACATAATGACAAGGAATTGAGAAAATAATGAAACATGTTCAATAAATAATGCGAATAACAAAATTGATTCGGCATAGTCTTGATCGTTTTCACTGTTTGCATTCTTGAGTGCCGCCTCAAGATAACGCACGCGTTTCATTATGATTGGGTTATCGGATAACTTTTCAAACTCTTCATTTAGCCCTAAAATTTCAAGCAAGTGAGAGTAGGCATCATGATGGCGAACTTCTGATTCTGAAAAGGTGGCACCAACTGAACCGATCTCTGGTTTTGGCATTTTGTTATAAACATTCCCCCAAAAACTTTTGACGGATACTTCTATTTGGGAAATAGCTAGCATGGTGCGTTTAATGGCTTCTTGTTCTGGGTGTGTTAAGCGAGTTTTAAAATCGTGAATATCACTAGTAAAGTTAAATTCGGTATGAATCCAATAGGAGTGTCGGATAGCATCGACATATTCCAACATCTCTGGATATTCATAGGGTTTTAAAAAAACGCGTTTTTCAAATATGTTCTTTTTGCGTTTTTGTTGTTGTTCGTTGCGATAAAGAATATATGCTTTGGCGGCATTTAAAAAATCTGACTTCATTAGATTTTGTTCAACGATATTTTGAATTCCTTCAATGGAAGGAATGTATTTTGTATCGGTTAATTTAATGCTTTCAAGCGTTTCTAATACAGAGTTTGTGATGGCCTCGGCATCACTCCTTGACCCTTGCTGAACGGCCTCCATCGCCTTACAAATTGCGATGGTTATTTTCTCAATTTTAAATGCTTTGGGTTCGCCGTTGCGTTTGTAGACATGGGTAATATTCATGATAACTTTACTCTATATGGTATTTTTATATTTTATAAGGTCAATATATAGTGTAATTACAATCAAGTCAACCTTGTTTTAAATCACAAAACAGAGGCTGAAAATAATAAGATTATGTAAGGTGTTGATTAAGTAGAAATTACATTAAATTAGATTTGATTTAGGTAAAGTATAAAATATTTTTGCTTGAAAATTAGTCTAATTTAGTTTT
>CAYMAW010000007.1:0-9375 GCA_964388565.1 uncultured Piscirickettsiaceae bacterium
AAAAAATGATTATTATGCCAAATCATATTCACGGCATTGTCAAAATCGTAGGGGCAGGTAGGAAGAAGTAAATACTAGTAAATCATTTACTTTTTAATAAACTTTTGAGTTGCTTTATATGACAACCAAAGTGCAGGCGTTACAAATATGATGGTATATAATATGGTTAGCAGGCTTGTTAGCATATCTTCGCCTTGAAAATTTACGATTATACCTACCACAACGGCAATAACGATGCTATTCCGTAAGGCTTTTTTTAATTCTGGATTCATGGGTTTTTTCCCGTTGTTAATGGGTTTTGTCTTGAAAGAGTCCACTCTTGCATTGATGCATCATATAGTTTTATATCTTCAAAGCCTTGGTCTTTTAATAGGGTGAATACTCTTGCCGCACGATGTCCTGAATTACAGTAAGCAATGATGGTTTTTGTTTTGTCGGTGATATTTAAAAAACCTAAAAAGTCATTAATTTCATTGTCAGCTCTTTGTTGAAAGCCTTTTTTTCCGTCAACTGATACTTCCCAAGGAAAAAATAGGGCGGTTGGAATATGTCCTGTTCGTTGTCTTTTGTTTTTTGGGTTTCCGTGATATTCGCCTTTGCTCCGTGTATCTAATAAGATTGTATTTTTATCTTTAATTGCAGCTAATACCTCTTCTTTATCTGCGGTATATTTATCTTCAAAATTAACTTTATTTGCTATATATTGAGTAGGTTTTTTCTCATTAACTTTTTGAGTAACTGGGTAATTTTCTAAAACCCAAGCTACCATTCCTCCGTCTAACATTGATACTTTAGAGTGGTTTAATTTTGCTAGTTCCCAGTAGAATCGGCTTGCATCAAGGTTGCCCATATTGTCATAAATAACAATATGATCTTTTTCTTGGATACCTAATTTAGAAAGTACCTTTACCATGTATTCTTTTCCACCACTTAGGGCAATGCCATCTTGTGGTTTAATTAACCAGTTATAGTCAATGTAAATCGCATTGGGCAGGTGAAATTTTTGATATTGTGATTGACTACTTAAATCAATTAATACAATTTTATTTAAATTTTCTTTCACCCATTTTGCGGTAACGAGTGTGGAGGATGCAAATGTATAATTTGTATTAAAAATAAATAATAGGGCTAAAATTTGGATTGTATTTTTCATTTGTGTCATTACTCTTTTATTTATTTATTAAGCTTCGCAAGCAAGTTAAATATTGTTGTTCATCGGGTTCAGTTTGATGTCTTTGTCCTAACCAAAGTGATTCGGCTAAACAGTCCATCATGGCGTGTTCGGTTTTTTCTATGCTACCCGTTTGTTCACCCAACTGTTGGTAAATTTTTTGAATACCAGTAGGGCGATCAAGCGATACCTGTTCTTGTAATCCTAGGTGCATTCCCATATGTAAAAAAGGGTTGGTTTCACCCATTTCAGGCAAATATTCATTGCCAATATGTTTTTCATTGTTTAGCATCATGTGGTATTCAGGGTGCATTTCAATTACATTCGCTATCATTTGTTCAAGCGAATCCATTTTTTTATTAAATTTTACCTTTTTCCAAACATCTGTATAAACTTGGCGTAATTTATCTCTTTCTGAGGTGTAGAACATATCTTATATAATCAACTTTGATGGTAAACTAAGCCTATTATATTTTAAGAGTCGCTAATTAAAAATGAAATTGTTTAAATTATTGCTATTGCTATTAATTTTTAGCCCAGTTGTAAACGCCGAAATATTAAATTCTGAAAAATTAAGTGATGAAAACTTGCATTCAGAATTAATAAAAACCGCCATTAAGTTTGATGTCTTTAATCAGCGTTGTCGTGGTGTAAGCATGGCAAAAAACTTTGTTAAAGTAAATCGGCTTTACCTTAGTAAATATAATATTACGGTAAATAATTATATCAAAGTTTACCTTAGCCAAGACCCTCGTAAAGCTAAAAAAGACTTGCAGGATAAAATGATTGCCTATATTTCAGAGCAGGGTGGTTGTGGTGCTTTAAGGTCAAAAAGAACGAGAAAACAATTTAAAAAGCGTCAGCGTCAATTATTTCAACAAGTCGAGCAATCAGCTTGGATACCTGAAAAAACTAGAAAGAGGTAAGCTTGAAAATATTACTTGCCCCCGATTCATTTAAAGGAAGTTTAAGTTCTAAAGAATTTTGTAAGGTTGCAAAAGAAGCAATCCATTCAATTTCTCCGTCGATCAACACCATTAATATGCCAATGTCTGACGGTGGGGAAGGCATGGTTGATGCCTTGTTGTCTTTGCCTAGCGCTAAAAAAATAAAATTAACTTCAACCAACCCAATCGGTAAACAGATTAATTGTTATTATAATTATATTGAAAACACACAAACGGCAGTGATAGAAATGGCGTCGGCATCGGGGCTACCTTTATTAGCCGATTTTGAAAAAAATGCGATGCAAACCAGTACGATTGGCACGGGGAAGATGATTCAACATGCACTTAAAAAAGGTGCTAAAAACTTAATTATAGGTCTTGGTGGTAGTGCAACAACCGATGCAGGCATGGGTTGTTTGGCTAAACTTGGTTTTAAGTTTTTAAATACTCAAAACAAATCAGTTTCATTGGATGGTGCAGGACTAATCAATCTTAAAAAAATAATCAAACCCGAAATAGACTATTCAAATATTAATATCCAAATTGCCAGTGATGTCAGTAATTTACTCTATGGAAAAAATGGTTCAGCCTATGTTTTTGCACCACAAAAAGGTGCAACCTCAACCGAGGTTAAAAAGTTAGATGAAGGATTACGCAACTTTGCTAAGGTGGTTCTAAAAGATTTAAATATAGATTTAGCAAAGGTAAAAGGTGCTGGTGCGGGCGGTGGAATGGGTGCTGGAATGTTATTACTAGGGGCAAAGCCAAAGTCTGGTTTTAAAATCTTGAGTGATTTAATCGGTTTTGAAAAGCTATTTCAAGAGCATAAATTTGATTTAGTTATAACGGGCGAAGGGCGATTAGACTCACAAAGCTTGAACGGAAAAGTACCGATAGAAGTCGCTAAAATTGCCAAAAAATACAACTCACCAACGATAGGGGTTTTTGGTTCAATTGATATGGAAAATGAACTAGCCTATAAAAATGGATTAAATGCTGTTTTTTGTTTAGCTAATCAACCGATAACATTACAAGAAAGCCAAAAACAAGCAGAAAAATTGCTTTATAAACAAATTCAAAATATTATTAAACTGGCATTTTTAAAAACAATTTAGATGCGTAATATTTTGGTGCAATGGCAGGCTTGTTTAATGTGCTAAACCTACCTCTACCTGCCCCTGGTGATTTTTCATTTAAAGACTTTAATTGCTGTTTTATTGCCCATTGCTTATGGCTTTCTACAACATTAGAATCGGTATTTAAACTTTCTAAAGCTTGCATACTTTCTAAACTATAATTTGTATTACCAATGGCAGTACATAAATTTCGTTGCCATTGGTTAAAGCCTATTCGTCTAATGGGTGAGCCTTCTAATTGCTTTAAGAATTTTTTTTCATCCCACTCTAATAATTCAAGCAAACTTGCCTTGTCTAAAATATGTTTATTTTTAAATGCATCCTCTTGCGTATCTTCTGTGAATTTATTCCATGGGCAAACTAATTGACAGTCATCACAACCATAAATTCTATTACCCATTTTGGCTTTTAACTCATCTGCAATTACTCCCTTATACTCAATGGTTAAATAAGAAATACAACGCCTTGAATCAACTTTATTACCTGACTTTATTGCCTGAGTAGGGCATTCATCAAGACAAGCCGTGCAAGGGCCACAACCTTGTTTAGTAAAAGCCTTATCGACTGGTAAAGGTAAATTACAGTAGAGTTCTCCCAAAAAGAACCAAGAACCTGCTCTAGGATGGATAATCAAACTATTTTTACCAATAAACCCTAAGCCAGCTTCTTGGGCAATGGGCCTTTCTAATACTGGGGCGGAATCAGAAAAGGCACGATAAGAAAAATCGTCAACCTGCTCATTTATTTTAGACGCAAGTGTTTGTAATCGTTTACGCATTAACTTGTGATAATCTTTGTTTAACGCATAACGAGAAATATAAGCTTGATTTGATGATTGAAG
The DNA here is from genome assembly GCA_964388565.1 of uncultured Piscirickettsiaceae bacterium. Taxonomy (GTDB): domain Bacteria; phylum Pseudomonadota; class Gammaproteobacteria; order Thiomicrospirales; family Thiomicrospiraceae; genus Hydrogenovibrio. The sequence continues at coordinate 4,096 of CAYMAW010000007.1, forward strand.
TTGACTGATTGCACTTTCCGCAGAATCGTCAAAGTAATTAATACGCACGCTAATAATAGACTGCGTACCCGGTTCTAATTCATTTGGGCGAGTGCGTTTTGTGCCATGTTTCACCATGTAATCCATCTCGCCATGGTAATCTTCACCTACCCAGTTAAAATAATCGGCTTCATAGGCAGATAAATCAACGGAGCTAACGCCAACATCGGCAAAACCGAGTTCTTTTCCCCATTGTTTTATTTGGCTTTTAAGCTGATATAATTCAGTATGAATTTTTGGCGGATTATGCACGGCAAACTATTTTTTAATTTTGATTTCTATATTTTAACAAAATAATAAAGGGAAAGTGAAAATGAGTCTGTTGACGGGTTATTTAAAAAATGAGGAGGCGACTAAACGCCTAGCACAAGTATTTGTGGGGTTATTAGTTGCTTATCCAAATACTGAAAAAGGGTTGTTATTCTTTCTAAAAGGCGACTTAGGGGCAGGGAAGACTTTTTTTACTCGTTCGGTTATCCAAGAAATTATTCCCGAGCAAATGGTGAAAAGTCCTACCTATACACTAGTAGAAAGCTATGAGTTACCAATAAATTTAGAACTAAACATTTACAAAACAGTTCAACATTTTGATTTGTATAGACTTTGCAATTCAGAAGAGTTAGAATACTTAGGCATAAGGGAATTGTTATCAGAAAGCTTTTGTTCATTTATTGAATGGGCTGACAAGGGTACGGGCGTTTTACCCGAAAAACCAGACTTAGAAATAGCGTTTGAATACCAAGAAAAAGCAAGAACATTTGCAATAAAACCTTATTCCGAAAGAGGTAGGGAACTTGTCAAAAAACTGACGAAAGAAGTTGGCATAAAATTTGATAAGTAGTTATTAATTATAACAAATAATAAAATGAGTTAGCTATGTACACTTATCAAAAACTATTAGTTAGTATTGTCACAATATTATTACTGTCTATTATGTCGGCATCTGCTTGGTCAAAAGCCTCGTTAACGGATATTCGCATTGGTCAATCAGACGGCAATACACGCGTTGTTTTTGACATTAAAAATAACCATCGGTTTGAAATTGCTAAATGGCACAACCCACCAAGAATCGTAATCGACTTCTATAAGTCAAAAAACAATATTAACTATAAAGAAAAAAAATTTTTAGATAAACGATTAAAAACAATTCGCCTTAAAAATCAAGGATACCGTACGCGTATCGTATTATATCTACGCAAAAACTTTGATTACAACTATTTTGTACTTGGCAAAAATAAAAAAGGTGCTGAACGAGTCGTTGTTGACCTAAACCCTAAATTAGAAGTCATTAAAATAGCAAAGGTTAAAAAAATAGCTAAAAAAGCACCTAAAGTAGGCATTAAGACAAAAGAACTTGTTAAATTAACGCCACTCATTAATTTAAAAGAAACTAAAGAATTAATCGTAGCAATTGATGCAGGGCATGGCGGTAAAGATCCTGGAGCAATTGGCCCAAATAATCTAAAAGAAAAAGTAGTCGCACTTAAAATTGCAAAAAAACTTAAAAAATATATTGATGCTCAGCCCGGCATGCGTGCAGTTTTAACACGAAGCACTGATATTTTTATTCCTTTACAAAAACGCGTTCGTATCGCCAAACAAAAAGAAGCCGATATATTCGTATCTATCCATGCCGATGCTTGGTACGATAAAAATGTGAAAGGTGGCTCTGTTTATGTTCTTTCTACCAAAGGAGCAAGTTCCGTGATGGCAAGAATGTTAGCTAAATCTCAAAATGCGTCAATAAAAGGGATTAACCTAAAAGACCATGATTCTGATGTTGCTTTTATTTTATCTGATTTAACTCGTTCAGCCAATATTAGAGCAAGCAAAAAGCTAGGTAAGGCGGTACTGGGTGAAATGGGGCTAGATGTAAGGCTACATAAATCATCGGTACAACATGCTAATTTTGCAGTTTTAAAATCAATTGATATGCCATCAATATTAATTGAAACCGCTTTTCTTTCTAACCCTGAAGAAGCTAGAAAATTAAAAACAACTTATTTTCAAGAAAAAATGGCAAAATCAATTGTTCGTGGTTTATCAAAGTTTGCCAAACGCAATGCTAAACAACCTCGTTGGGGCGAAAGTTTATATGTTAAATACAAAGTTCAACGAGGCGACACGCTGTCGCAAATAGCAAATAATTATGGTATTGCCATCAAAGAATTAAGGAAAATAAATCACATTAAAAAAGCAAATCATTTATTCGTAGGTAAACGCCTAAAAATACCTGTTTCAAAACAGGTTATTGCGAGTCTTTAATCAGTTGTTTAGTGTCTCTAGGGGTGCCCCTGGAGTTTTTTGGTCTAAGCCCATTTTTCTAAAATAGGGGTTTTGGTTAAGTAGTCAATTATAATTGTCTTTTTTAAACTCTCCAACATTTAGCCCTCCAAGTTTCCAATCACCTATTTGTGTACGAATTAATCTAAGTGTTGGAAAGCCAACGGCGGCGGTCATTCTTCTAACTTGGCGATTTTTTCCTTCGGTTATTTTTAGTTCTAGCCAACTAGTCGGAATGTTTTTTCTTTCTCTGATCGGTGGGTTGCGTTGCCATAACCATTTTGGGGCTTGAAGAATTTTTGCCTTAGCAGGTTGGGTTAGTCCGTCTTTTAATTGAACGCCTTTTTGTAGTCGTTTTATAGCTTGTTTTGAAATTTCACCTTCTACTTGTACTAAATAAGTTTTTTCGGTTTTAAACGCGGGGTTTGTTATTTTATTTTGCAATGTGCCGTCGTTTGTTAAAATCAATAATCCTTCAGAATCATAATCTAGCCTTCCTGCAGCGTAGTAATTAGGTATCTTTATAAATTCAGCTAAGGTTGCTCGTTTTTGTTTTGAGCTTTCATCGGTAAACTGGCAAAGGACTTGAAAGGGTTTGTTAAAAAGGATAATTTGGCTCATTTTAGGCGTTTACAATGTTAGAATATTGGCAATTCTAACATGTAATTATGGTGTTCTTAATATGTCTCAAAAAATCATTTATACCTTAACTGATGAAGCTCCAGCTTTAGCTACTTATTCTTTATTACCTATAATGCAAGCTTTTTCTAAATCGGCAGGGATAAAGGTTGAAAGTAAAGATATTTCACTATCGGCTAGAATTATTGCAAATTTATCTGAATATTTGACGACAAGTCAAAAAATGGATGATGTTTTAGCTGAATTGGGTGAGTTAGCTAAACTGCCAGATACAAATATTATTAAATTACCTAATATTAGTGCATCTATCCCACAACTATTAGCCGCAATAGCAGAATTACAAGCAAAAGGTTATGCGTTACCTGATTATCCACCTGACCCTAAAAATGATGAAGAAAAGGCAATAAAAGCAAGTTATGCAAAAGTGTTAGGTAGTGCGGTTAACCCTGTATTACGAGAAGGGAACTCTGATCGTCGTGCGCCTACGGCAGTTAAAAATTATGCGAAAAGAAATCCTCATTCAATGGGTGTATGGTCTTCTGATTCAAAAACGACGGTTAAAAGTATGACCGAGGGCGATTTTTATGGTTCTGAAACCTCTTTAACGGTTGAAAAAGAAGTTGATTATAAAATTATTTTTGAGAAAAAAACAGGTACAAAAATAGAGTTAAAAGGTTTTGCAAGCTTACAAGCAGGTGAGATTATTGATACCGCAGTAATGAAAAAAGCAGCATTATCTGACTTTTTAGAAGACGCGATTAAAGAAGCGAAAAAAACCGATGTTTTATTTTCGTTACACTTAAAAGCAACCATGATGAAAGTATCAGACCCGATTATCTTTGGGCAATCCGTTTCTATTTTCTTTAAAGACCTATTTAAAACACACGCTAAGACATTTGAAAAATTGGCTGTAAATGTTAACAATGGTTTTGGTGATGTGATTAGTAAAATTGATTCGTTACCAAAGGCAGAAAAAGAAAAAATTGAAGCGGATATAAAACAAATTTTAGATATTCAACCAAGTTTAGCAATGGTAGATTCTGATAAGGGCATTACCAATTTACATGTGCCTTCTGATGTAATTATTGATGCCTCTATGCCAGCCATGATTCGTACATCTGGAAAAATGTGGAATGATGAAGGTAGGCAACAGGATACGATGGCAGTGATTCCTGACCGTTGTTATGCAGGCGTTTATAAAGAAACGGTTGAATTTTGTAAAGTACATGGTGCATTTGATCCAACAACCATGGGAACCGTACCAAATGTAGGCTTGATGGCACAAAAAGCTGAAGAATATGGTTCACACGATAAAACCTTCCAAATGAGTGAAGCAGGGACGGTTAAAGTTATTACCGCACAGGGCGAAACATTATTGTCACAAGAAGTTGCGGAAGGTGATATTTTCCGTATGTGCCAGGTTAAAGATGCGCCCATTCAAGACTGGGTAAAGTTAGCTGTTACCAGAGCAAAAGCAACCAAATATCCAACCGTATTTTGGTTGGATCATCATCGTGCTCATGATTCTGAAATGATTAAAAAGGTTAACGATTATCTACTGTCGCATAATACTAAGGGCATTGAAATACATATTATGGCACCAGAAGCAGCGATGCGTTATACGCTTCGTCATGTTGCGGATGGTAAAAATGTTATCTCGGTAACGGGTAATGTTTTACGCGATTATTTAACTGATTTATTCCCAATTTTAGAACTAGGAACTTCTGCCAAAATGTTGTCAATTGTGCCTTTAATGAATGGTGGCGGGTTATTTGAAACGGGAGCAGGCGGTTCTGCACCAAAGCATGTACAGCAAGTCATTGAAAAAAACCACCTACGATGGGATTCATTAGGTGAGTTTTTAGCTATCGCAGTTTCTTATGAATATTTAGCGACTAAATATGGTAATAAAAAAGCGAAAATATTATCTAAAACATTAGATAAAGCAACGGAAAAACTTTTGAAGAAAAACCATTCTCCTACTCGTAAAGTAGGCGAAATAGACAATAAAATGAGCCATTTCTTTTTAACTCTATACTGGGCTAAAGCACTATCAAAACAAAAGAAAAGCAAAAAATTAAAGAGAAAGTTTGGAAAAATATATAAAGCTTTATCGTTAAACAAAGAGCGAATCAAAAAAGAGCTAAAAAAGAACACGGGTAAAAAAGTGGACTTAAAAGGTTACTATCAAGTGGATTCAAAAAAAGCAACCGAAACCATGCGCCCAAGTGCATTGTTTAATAAAATAATTTCATCTATATAGGGAACACTTAACAACCGCCAATTATTTTTTACTGGCTAAAATGCACGACAACTTCC
>CAYMAW010000007.1:9385-16460 GCA_964388565.1 uncultured Piscirickettsiaceae bacterium
GTTGTCGTGCATTTTAGCCAGTAAAAAATAATTGGCGGTTGTTAAGTGCCTCCTATAGTAACCCCCCCCTGGCACTTTTTAGTTCTGAAACCAAAAAGTGCCAGGGGGCCTCATAACATTAACCTTTAGGTTGTTTTTCATTAGTGTCTGATTCTAGTTTATCCGAAGAAGTAATCCGCTTTTTCTCTAAAGATAGTGCCGTGTCTTCAAAAATTGAAGATTTTGAAGTGCGCGACGCGCAAGTAGAAATGGCACTTGAAATTGCGTCTGCAATTGAAAATGACGAAGTTTTGGTCGCAGAAGCTGGCACAGGCACAGGCAAAACCTTTGCTTATCTTGCCCCTGCTATGCTCGCAGGTAAGAAAGTAATTATCTCTACCGCTACAAAAACATTGCAAGAACAGTTAATCAATAAAGACATTCCTTTTTTATTGAAACAATGTAAAGTACAGGGGACGGCTAGGGTTTTAAAAGGTCGAGAAAATTATCTTTGTTCAGCGCGTTTAGAAATAGCGGAAACTTCTGAACAAAATGTAAAGTCGGTATGGAAAAAACTAGCTTTAATTAGTGACTGGCAACAAGAAACCGTTTATGGCGACAAATCTGAACTATCAACAATAGATGAAAATGATTTCATTTGGTCTCGCGTGAGTTCTAGGCAAGAATTTTGTACTCCCAATTCTTGTTCTGCTGATACGGGATGTTTTTATTCTAAGGTTAAAGAAGAAGCAGGTGAAGCTCAAATTTTAGTGGTTAATCATCATTTGTTTAGTGCTGATTTAGCCATGCGCGAACAGGGTTTTGGTGAGGTGTTGCCAGAAGCAGATATATACATTTTTGATGAAGCACATAAGTTACCTGATATTGCCGCACAGTTTCTTGGCTTTAGTGTCAGTCGCTCCCAACTAGATGAACTTGCTAGAGATATTAGAAACTCGCAAAAAAAAGAGTCCGAAGAATCGGTTGAAATATCAGAACAGGTTAAATTGTTTGAAACTAATATTCAGGCATTTAATGCCGCATTAGGAAAATGGGACAAAAAATGGTTATGGGAAGAGTTTTCTAGTAATGAGTCTTTAATAAAATGCTTAAAACGGGTTAAAAACCAATTAACTGTTTTAATTGATATGCTTAAAGAAATTACCGAACGAGGAAAGATGCTTTCCGCCGTGCATAAACGATGCCAAGATTTTGAGGGGCAACTGAATATTTGGTTGACCACCGAGTCTAAAAATAAAATTAGATGGTGTGAATCCTCGCAAGCTCGTTTTAAATTAAATTTAACGCCATTAAGTATTGCAGAACAATTTAAACAGCAACGAGAGAATTTAGGTGGTAGTTGGATTTTTACTTCTGCAACCCTTAGCGTTAATAAAAATTTTGACTACTTTACTGCAAGATTAGGTTTGTTAGAAGCAAAATCTGTAACTTGGGAAAGCCCTTTTGACTTTGAAAAACAAGCCGTAATTTACCACCCCATAGGCTTGCCAGAACCTCGTTCAGATGATTATATTAAAATTTGTTTGCGTGCGGTTTGGCCTTTATTAAAAAAGACAAAAGGGCGCGCTTTTTTATTGTTTACTAGCTATAAAGCTTTAGCTCAAACAAAAGTTATTTTAGATGAACATTGGCAAGGCACTATTCTTGCACAAGGCGACGCACCTAAAAACAAACTATTAGAGAAGTTTAAAAATTCGTCTGACCCTATTTTATTGGGAACAAGTAGCTTTTGGGAAGGGGTTGATATTCGTGGTGATGCATTAAAATTAGTCATGATTGATAGAATCCCGTTTATTCCACCCGATGATCCAATGGTGAAAGCACGAGAATCGGCTCTAAAAGAGAAGGGGCTGAATAGTTTTTTTCATTTTCAAATTCCCGAAGCGACCATCGCTTTAAAACAAGGAACGGGTAGATTAATCCGTTCAACAAAAGATACAGGGGTATTAGTGATGTGTGATCCTCGCTTACGCACCAAACAGTATGGAAATATTATCATCAATAGCCTGCCACCTTTCAAGTGGGTGTTTGATTCTAAGCAAGCAATTGAATTTTTAGATGCTAGTCAAAAAACAGAAGAGAATATTGAGTATGAAGATTATTAACGCAATTTCGCCGACTATTCTATCGGTAGAATCATCAACCAAAGCCTGTTCTGTTAGCTTGTACTATCAAGGTAAAAGCTATACTGAATTTAAAATAGCACCACAACAACATGCTAACTTTATGCTTGAAATGGTCAAAACGGTTTTAGAAAATGCTAACATAAAAGGTCAAAATATTGATTCTCTTGCCCTATGCGAAGGGCCTGGTGCATTTACTGGGGTTAGAATTGCAACGGGCGTTATTCAAGGGTTGGCCTATGGTTGGGATAAGCCAGTATTATCGGTTTCAAGTTTAGAAGCGTTAGCATGGCAAAATTATAAAACCTTTTCAAACACAAAAATAATTGCATGTTTAGATGCACGAATGAAAGAAATGTATTTACAAGAATGTGAAGTTATAGATAAAAAACTTTATTCAAGCCCACCACAAATTCTTTCGGCAGAAAAAGCATCTCAAGTCATTAAGGCGTCAAACATAAAAAATGGTGTGGGCGATATTGCAGAAGACTTTTTAGAAGTAAGCCAATTATTTGAAGACTGGCAAATAACCTATCCAAGTGCCGAGTATGTTGCGCAAATTGCAAGTCAAAGGCAAGATCAAGTTAAAATGTTAGCCGATAAAATCCCCTTGCCTTTATATTTACGAAATAATATTGCCGTTAAAAAATTGGATAGAAAATGAATCTTAAAATATTTGCATTCATTTTTTTAGCTTTAATCACAAATTTATCGCAAGCCAAGACATTTAAAATAGGGGATGTTATTCTTATATCCTTCCCTGAAAACAACATTAAAGACGATGCCTATCTTACTGGTATCGTTAGAGAAATAACTATAAAAGGGGACTATCAAATTTCCGTTAAAGATTTTGTAGGTGGTCATGATTATGGTGTATCTTGTACCCCTATTGCGATTAATTCAACAGGACAAAAAACAGCCCAATCAGGTTGGGAAATATGGACGGATACTCGTAACCCTATTAATAAACAACTTGAGTTTATTGTACCTGCTGACAAGGCCATGAAATTAAGCTCTGGTAAACTAATGTTTATTGATCGTTATAATATTTATATTGTCTATTCTCGTTGGAAATCTAATGCTGCGATTATGTCAATCAGTAAAATTGAATCTACTAAAGAGTATGCCAAAGAAACTGGGATAGGTGCAATTAATTCTGCACTTGATATTGCCATATTAGATAGAAAAAGTTATTACGACCCAGTCATTAATAGACCTTACTGGGCTTATGAGTCGGTTAAACCTTTAACTGTTTTATTGGAGCATATTCAAAGTTTATTAGAAAATGATAAAAATCTAAATGCTTTATGGCGAGCTAAAAAAAGAGATTGGAAAACAATTGAAAAAGATATGCAAACCTACTTTCTAATTGACTCTATTGACAAGGCTGTAACTGATGCAGGCTATTTATTAAATGAAGATGGTTTAGAGAAAGCAAACCCTGTTACTTTATTAAAGCTAAAAAAACAACTTAAAAACTTAAAAAGATAATAATGACCGCCCCTGGCATTTTTTAAGTTGAAACACTTGCTTTAATTGTATCTGTCGGCATAATTAAACTTAGTGAGACCTTTGCATAAATGGATGCACAAATGAAAATGAGATGAATTTTTATTCGCTTCCCACTTGTACAAAGGTCTCTTAATATAAAAAAGTAGGATGATTATAAATGGCAAATTTGCCTTTTGAAGATGAAGACACGGTTTTAGAAACGGTTAAACCAAGAATAAAACCACCTAGAAAATATCAAGTAATCTTATTAAATGATGACTTCACACCAATGGATTTTGTCATTGAAGTATTATCCCGTTTTTTTGGAATGGATTCTGCAAAAGCTGAAGCGATAATGATGGCAGTACATGAACAAGGAAAAGGGGTTTGCGGTTTGTATAGTAAAGAAGTCGCCGAGATGAAAGTTTCATTAGTCAACAACTTTTCACAAGAAAATGAACACCCTTTACAATGTAAAATGGAGGTGCTTTAAATGTTAAGTAAAGAACTGCAATTAACCTTAAATAATGCTTTTAGTCTTGCTAATGAATATGAGCATGAATATGTAACGCTTGAGCATCTATTATTAGAGTTATTATCTTTACCCGCTGTTATAGAGGTTATCGAAGCCTGCGGAGTTTCCGCAAAAAAAATTGAAGCCGGTTTAGAACTATATCTTGAGGGCGAAAATTCTAGCCCAAAAACAGAAGAGCTTTTGCCTACCATGGCATTTCAACGAGTAATCGAACGCGCTATTTACCTTGTACAAACAAATGGTTATAACGAAGTTTCAGGTTTACACGCTCTAGCATCTATTTATTCTGAACAAGATTCACAAGCCGTTTATTTGTTAGAAGATATAGGCGTGAAACGAGTTGATGTTTTAAGTTATATTTCGCATGGTGTGGTTGCAAACCAACAAGAAAATTTTTTAAAGCAATCAGGTTCAGAAGAAAGTACCGAGCAGAGTAATGCAGAAGAAAGCCCACTCATAAAATACAGCACCAACTTAAATGAATCGGTAAAACAAGGCTTAATTGACCCTGTTATTGGCAGAAAGTGGGAGATTACTCGTGTCCTAGAGATTTTATCAAGACGCAGAAAAAACAATCCTTTATTAGTTGGCGAACCGGGCGTCGGAAAAACTGCCGTGGCAGAAGGCTTGGCGTATAAAATTATTAATAACGATATCCCTGAGTTATTAGAAAATGCCATTGTTTATAGTTTAGATATGGGTGCATTATTGGCAGGTACGCGTTATAGAGGTGACTTTGAAAAACGCTTTAAGGCATTATTAAAAGCACTAGAAAATGAAGAAAACGCCATTTTATTTATTGATGAAATCCATACTATTATCGGAGCAGGAGCGGTGCAGGGTGGAGCAATGGATGCGTCCAACTTAATGAAGCCGTCTTTATCTTCAGGTAAATTAAGATGCGTTGGGGCAACAACCTACGAAGAATACCGTAGTATTTTTGAAAAGGATAAAGCCTTAGCAAGACGCTTTCAAAAAGTAGATATTGGAGAGCCAAGTAACCAAGAAACCGTAGCTATTTTAAAAGGGCTAAAGTCTAAATTTGAAGAACATCATAATGTTAAATACACCTTGCCCGCACTAAAACAAGCAGTAGATTTATCTGCACGATATATTACCGATAGATTTTTACCTGATAAAGCAATTGATGTTATTGACGAGGCAGGTGCAAAGCAAGCGTTAATGCCAAAAAACAAGCGTCGTAAACAGATTTCAGTCAATGAAATTCAGCAAATTGTATCAAATATTGCTCGTATTCCAATCTCACAAATCACTAAAAAAGAACGCGACAAACTATTGAATTTAAAAGAAAATTTAAATAGGGTTGTCTTTGGGCAAGCGAAAGCGGTTTCAAATGTAGTGGAAGCAATTAAACTCGCTCGATCAGGATTAAATGAACCCGATAAACCAACGGGTTCATTCTTATTTTCAGGACCAACTGGCGTAGGAAAAACAGAATTAACAAAACAGCTAGCAAAGCATCTTGGTGTAGAAATAACCCGTTTTGATATGTCTGAATATATGGAAGCCCATTCCGTTGCAAGACTGATCGGGGCACCGCCTGGTTATGTTGGTTTTGATCAAGGTGGTTTATTAACAGAAGCCGTTAATAAGCATCCATATTCCGTTGTATTATTAGATGAAATAGAAAAAGCACACCCTGATGTATTTAATATTTTACTGCAAGTCATGGATAATGGTACTCTGACCGATAATAATGGACGAAAAGCAGACTTTAGAAATGTTATTTTAATCATGACCTCAAATGTAGGGGCAAGCCAAGCAGAAAGAAGCACAATGGGCTTTATGGAACAAAACCATGCTTTAGATGTAAATGGCGAATTAAAGAAAATATTTACACCAGAATTTAGAAATAGACTAGATGCAGTGGTTCAATTCGGAAGGCTTTCTCAAGATGTGATGCATTCTGTAGTCAATAAATTTATATTTGCACTGGAGGCCAGTTTAGCAGAGAAAAAAGTTGAATTAAAACTCACTACTGCCGCTCATGATTGGCTAGCCAAAAAAGGCTACGATCCTTTAATGGGAGCAAGACCAATGGCAAGGTTAATTCAAAATAAAATCAAAAAACCTCTTGCAAACAAATTGTTATTTAGCGACTTACAAGATGGAGGGCATGTCGTGATTGATTTGGTCGATAATGAAATTGCGTTGCAAGTTGAATTGGAAGAGGCAGTTTCTTAAGTGACAGTAAAAAACAAATTAGGGTTGATTTTATTAATCGTAGGCTATTTATTATTAATTCCGGGGGTTAGTTTGCCCGTAATTCATGTAGTCAGTGTGTTAGACAAGGCCGCCTTAGCTGAAATAGGCAAAGAATCATTAATGGCAAGCCAAAATATTCCACCTTTTATAATGCAATTCGTCTCAGGGTTTATTGATTCTATTCAGATTAGCGGCACAGAGGTTGTACAAGAAACCCATCATAGTATCCTTGGCGTAGCTGAAACCCTTTGGAAAGATGGCAATTTGTTTGTTGCCATTATGATTGTTTTTTTTAGTATCGTTATCCCCATTTCAAAAGGTATATTAGTGGCGTCTTCAGAAACTGTTTTTAAGAAAAGTAAAGAGGGTATCACTGCAAAACTAGCAGAAAAGATGAGTAAATGGTCAATGGCAGATGTATTTGTAATCGCATTAATTATTAGTTTTTTAGGAACAAATGCAACAACAGCTGGGTCAGGATTAGTACAAACAACGGCGGAGTTTGGCGAAGGTTTTTATTTCTTTTTAGCGTATTGTTTTTTATCAATAATATCATCACAACTAATAAGACAAGAAGCCGTAAAATAGAAGGTCTAACTAGATTAAACTTAAAAAGGGCGTATTGATTACGCCCTTTTTAATTTACTTACCGCGGTAAGTAATACGACCTTTTGTTAGGTCGTAAGGTGTTAATTCAACC
>CAYMAW010000008.1:0-15673 GCA_964388565.1 uncultured Piscirickettsiaceae bacterium
TGTTTTGGGTGTTCAGGGCGGATATGGAATCCGCCCCTACGATTTCGATAATGCCATGAATATGATTTGGCATAATAATCATTTCATACAATTTGATATTTTTAAAATCATTTGGGATTTCATCCCATAATTGATTTATCATCACCCCTGCGTTATTCAAAACCATTTTCCCGTTTACAATATCCCCATATAAACATGCCCGATTTTGACAACAAATGGTTATAAAATACAAACCCGCCTGCGAATAATCATGTCCTTTTAATCGGATTGATTTTCTATGGTGAATTTTTGGATTGTATTTGTTCATTTTTATTCCATTGGGGCGGATATGGAATCCGCCCCTACTGAGATTTCCCCAAAAAAACTAACCATATTAATCGAAGGTTATTTAAATTCGCTTTTGCCATTTTTTAGGATGGCGACTGCCGTGCATAACCGCAAGTACAATTATTGACTTACCTTCAAATATTGAATGGAAAACGCCCTACTACTGCTCTTTGCACGGATTTATAGATTTTTTCATAAATAAAAGGGTTGGATTCTATATTTATACTTTTTTTCTCTACTTCATTTACAAACTCAAATCCTAAATGAGTTCTTTGTTTTTCATACCATTTAGCTGCTTCTTCAATATCTAATTCTGTTTCTGGTCGATAGGTTATCTTATAACTCACAGTTTACTTCTAATATCAGCAAAAACAATCTCTGCTTCTCGCCCTTTATTTCCGTCAAGTGCATAAGCCTCTAACCTAAAATTTAATTCATTTTTTTGTTCTTTAGTAATAGGTAAAACGGATTTTTCTTCCGCAATACTGTCTCATAAGTCTTCAACTAGCTGAATCTTTTCATCAATTGGTAGTATATTTAAGCTTGCTATCATTTTCAGTTCACCTCACATATTTTCACATTCTAGCACATTTAGGGTTATAGCATTTAGGGTCAAAGGTCAATTAAAGACACGATTTTTTCTTCAAGATTTTTTCGCCAACCCTTGTATTCTTCTACTTATTAATAGCATTTAGTTACTCAAATAAACCTTCAACAAGATGGCATTGTTTTTGCATTTTATCTGCTAGCGTCATATCGTGAGTAACCACGAGTAAACCTGTGTGCATTTCTTCATTTAGGGTTAGCATTAGGTCAAAAACTTGTTTAGCGGAACTATCATCTAAATTACCTGTTGGCTCGTCTGCTAGTACACAAGCTGGTTCGGTGATTAATGCTCTGGCAATGGCTACTCGTTGTCTTTCGCCACCTGATAGCTCGGAGGGTTTATGGTGGGTTCGGTGTGATAAGCCAACTTTGTCTAATATTTTTTTTGCTTTTTCTTCTGCTATGCCTGCGGATGTTCGTCTTACCCGTAAAGGTAGCATGGCATTTTCTAGGGCGGTTAGTTCAGGTAGTAAAAAGTGAAATTGATACACAAATCCCATGTGTAAATTTCGTAACTTTCCTCGTGCTGTATCGCGCATTTTGGAGAAGTCTTTACCCATTAACTGTACCGAACCTGTTGTAGGATGGTCTAAACCGGCTAATAACTGCAATAAGGTTGTTTTTCCTGAACCTGATGCACCAGTAATGGCAATGGTATCTCCTCTTGAGAGAGAGAAATCAACGCCTTTTATAACGGGTGTTTCTAGTTTACCGTCTTTAAAGGTTTTGGTAATTTCATTGGCTTGTAAAATAATACTAGTCATAACGCAATGCCTCCGCAGGTTCAATTTTAGATGCTTTATAAGCAGGATATAGCGTGGCGATTAAAGTCATTACGAATGCTAAACCAGAAACTAACCAAACATCTTCCCAGTGCAAATCAGATGGGATGCTACTAATATAATAAATATCCGCAGGGAAAAACTTAAAGCCAAATAGTTGTTCAAAAAATGGCACGATCACATCAATGTTTAATGATGCGACGACACCTAATATGCCCCCAACTACCGAACCCACAATTCCAATAATTAAGCCTTGAATAATGAAAATTATTTGGATACTAAATGGTGTCGTACCAATCGTTCTTAACACGGCAATATCTTTTTGTTTATCGGTTACGACCATAATCATGGTAGATACAATGTTGAATGCGGCGACCATGATAATCAGCGTTAAAAAGATAAAGACCATTTTCTTTTCCATTTGTATCGCTTTAAAAAAATTGGCGTGTTGTTGTGTCCAGTCTCTGGTGTATAGCATTTTGTCTATTTGGGCACCAATCTCACTTCGCACTTGATTGGTTTCAAACATGTTTTCTAATTTTAGTTGTAAGGCGGTCACTTTTCCTTTCATCTTAAACACTTTTTGTGCGTCTGCTAGGTGTACAATGGCTAAGCCACTATCATATTCAAACATACCGGCTTCAAAAAGTCCTACCAAAGTAAATCGTTTGGTTCTAGGCATTACCCCCATTAAAGAGGTTGATATTTGTGGCGAGATAAGCATTATTTTATCTCCTATCGACACTCCCAATGCGTTTGCCAATTCCACTCCTATCACAACATTGTATTTTTTCTTCTTTAAATCACTAAGACTACCTGCTACCATTTTAGAGCCAATGTCTGCTACTTCATGTTCATAGTTAGGCAAAATACCCCTTACCGCAACCCCTTTAACTTTTTCACCAAATGAGAGCATTCCCTGCCCCATTACATTCGGGGCGGCACCGATTACTTTTTCTATTTCATGTACCTGCTGATAGAGTTCTTGCCACTCATCTAATGTTTCCATTTCTTCGGAAAGCGTCATGTGAGAAGTCATTCCTAAAATACGATCTCGTAATTCTTGTTGAAATCCATTCATGACGGATAAAACCGTGATAAGTGCAAACACTCCTAGGGCGATTCCAATCATAGATGAAAGGGAGATAAAAGAAATAAAGCCGTTGCGTCTTTTTGCACGAGTGTAACGATAGCCAAGTAATAGCTCGAATGGTTGTTTAAACATGAAATCCATCAGTATGTAATAAAAAATAATTGTTGAACATTATAAACAAAAAAGCCCGTTATAAAACGGGCTTTAAGGTTTTGGATCTGTTTTTTATTTGTTTTTTTCTTTCAATCGAGTAATCCCCAACATTCTCATCACATACTTCTGATAGATAGGTTCTGAATTCCCTGCTTTCATATTACGAATAAAGTATTTTTCAAATGCGATTTTTGCGTAGTGCACCCATTTACCTTTTTTCGCCCAGGTTAAGTTGCGTGGTGGAATTTGTGGCAAGGCAACAAATGCCGCTCCTGTATCACCCATATCAGCAAGACATACCGTGTTCCAAGTTGGCTCTTCATGAGGTTCTTTGCCGTCAAGTTCTGCTTTAATATTATGTGCAATGGCTGTTACCATTGATTCAATCATTAAACCAGTCTTTGGCGTACCACACATAACGGGGGATTTTGTATCTACTGGTGGAATTGCAATCGCGACGCCTAATGCGTAAATGTTTTTGAATGTTGGGTTACGGCTATGTTTGTCAACCTTAATAAAACCACGCGGGTTTACTAAAGGTCCACCCATATTTTCTTCTTCAATTAAGTCTTGTAAAAACCTGGAACCTTTAAAGGCTGGAAGCATCATGGAATAACCAAAAGGTAATTCATGCTGTTCAATAACTTCACCTTTACGGTTATGTTCATCAACATACATCATTCCGTCTTCAATTTTGGTCACTTTTGCGTTACAGATCCAACTAATATGTCGGTTACGCATTTCAGATTCCATTAAGCCTTTAGAGTCACCAACACCATCTAGCCCTAAGTGACCAATATAAGGTTCTGCGGTAACAAATGTCATCGGTACTTGTGAGCGTATTTTACGCTTGCGTAATTCTGTTTCCATTATCATTGCAAATTCGTAGGCTGGACCAAAACATGATGCACCTTGAACCGCTCCGACAACAATTGAAGAAGGATTTTTACAGAATTCTTCCCATTGTTCAAATGCTTCAACGGAATGTGGAGTGGTACAGACTGAGACGGTATTTCCGCCATGTGATTTTGGACCAAAGCCTTCAATTTCTTCAAAAGCTAGTGCAGGGCCAGTTGACATAATTAAGTAATCATAAGTCATTTCAGAGCCATCATCTAGTACCAGTTTATTTTCTGCTGCTTCTAATTTTGTTACTGTTTGATGATAAAATTCAATGTTTTTTCTTACTAAATATGGTTCTAATTTAAAAGAAATATCTTCAGACTTACGCCAACCAACAGCAACCCAAGGATTGGATAAAATTAAATTCTTCTACCGCATTTACTACTTTAATTGTATGCTCGCCATCTAACTCTTTACGAATATCGTAAGCCATAGGTAAACCACCCGTGCTTGCTCCTACTATTACAATTGTTGCCATTTTTAAATTCCTTTTTAGATTCTTTTATTAGTCATATGAATTAAATTTATGATTACTATATCAAGCTTGAGTATATCATCAATAATTTAGCTGTAAAGAAACAAAAATTAATGCCAAAATCGTAACGGCACTAGCGTGAACAACCAATAAGTTTTCTGAAAATAAAAGTACAAATAACCCAGCTATAAGTAACTGACTAGTTAACCAAATCGGTCGACCTACACTATTAAGTGAATATTTAACTTTTCCAGATTTGTCTGAAATATATGCTTTTTCTGCCCTGATATACCTTGTAAAAAAATGAACCGCATCATCTAACACAATACCTATCGATACGAGTAAAACTAAAGCGGTAATAGAGGGAATAAAATTAATCGTTGTTAGCAAACTAATTGCAAACAAAACGGAAAATAAGGCGACAAGGATAGTAATCAATGCAACGGATATTTTCTGCCATGCCAGTAATAATAGAATAAAGCTAACGAATAACATGCTTAATAACGCTGTTATTGGTTCAATAATAAACCAGATGTTTATAAATATGAACGCAACGACCAGTAAAAACACGATTTGGCTAAAAAGTGCCAGGGGGGGGGACTTTACAAAGGTTTTTACTATATTGCCTAGCCCATGCCTATCACTATAATGCCCTACTCTAAACTCTAACAACCACTGTAAAAGGATTGTTGGTACTAAAACCAATAAAGAAGCATAACTTAATACGACCCCAATAATAACTTGATATGCCATTATACTAAATTGAGTATTTACGAATGAAACGACCGCAAAGCCTAACATAGTTGTTAATGAAGAAAGCAAAATAGGTTGGTGGGTAATCGCTAAGGCTTCAACAATAGCATCGTACTGATGTAATCCTCTTGCCATCTCTCGTAGTAATGCGGTTAAAAAATGGATTAAGTGGCTCATCATTAAGGTGACGACCACCACCCTAGCTAACACACTAAATTCATTTTCAGCAATACCAAGTATTAAGAATAAACTACTACTTATAAAATAGAGCGATAGCATGATAAATAACAGTAAAACGGCGGTTTTTAATGAGTCCAATAGTTTTATTGCCAGTAAAGACATTAACAGCATACTCAATAAAACAAGAGATGCTTCACCTTCAAATAAAAAATTAGCGGTTTTAGGCTCTAAAAAAAGAGCTAACGCGACTGTTAAAGCACTAAAAGAAGCAATTATAAGGCTAAACTTTTTTTTATGGTGCCCTAACCAAAGTATCCAACTTGTAATCCATTGTGATCTCATAAAATTCCTGTAAAATACCTTTCTTTTTTAAAGCTAAAATTAAACCTCATGACAAAAACTTCTCTTTTTAAGATTAACGAAATACAACTTAAAAATCAACGCTCCCACTGGCTCATAAAGAGTTTAGCTGAAAAAGCATTTGTATTGAGTGAAAAAGTAAAAAAATATGCTGGATTAGTCGTATATCTAGCCGATGATTCCGCACAAGCAAACGAACTAGAAGATTTTATTGAGTTCTACAACCTTGATTCAGAAGGTGATTGTTCTTTTGAAGTGCTAAATTTTCCAGATTGGGAAACCTTGCCGTATGATCATTTTTCACCGCATCAAGATATTATTTCAGAGAGATTAAAAACCTTACACCGCTTGCCTAAGGTAAAACAAGGTTTGTTAATTTTACCGATTAGCACCTTTTTACAAAAAGTTGTGCCACAAAATTTTATTGATAAATTTACTTTTTTGCTTAAAAAACAGCAAATTCTTAATGTACCTGAATTTACAAAAAAATTAGAAAAAGGTGGTTATCAACGAGTAAGCCAAGTAATCGAGGCTGGCTATTTTGCAATTCGTGGTTCAATTATTGACATTTATCCAATGGGTAGCAAAAACCCATATCGTTTAGATTTATTTGATGACGAAATAGAAACCATTAAAAGTTTTGACCCTGAGACACAACGCACCATTGCCGAAATAGAACAAATCGAACTATTGCCTGCTAAAGAATATGATTTAACAGAGGAGGGAATTCAGCTTTTTAAACAAAACTTTAAAACCCTGTTTGGTGATGATGCCCGTAATAGCCAACTATTTAAGTCGGTTAATGAACAACAAACACTTGATGGGCTTGAATATTACCTACCACTATTTCATCAAGAAACGGCTACATTAACCGATTCTTTACCTGACGAAACCTTATTTTTTGATGATGGGAACCTAACTACACAAATACAAAAAACTTGGGATAATTATCAAGAACGATACAATATTGCACAACACAACCCCGACTTCCCTATTTTAAAACCAAGCGAACTAATTCAAACAGAAACAGAGAGTTTTTCTAAGTTAAAACAATACCATAGAATAACCTTTGAAACTAAAAATAACAAAAACATAACGACCGAATTCAATACAAAACCTATCCCTAGCTTGGCTATTCAAAACGAGAGTGACCACCCACTTGCCAAATTAAATGCCTTTTTAGATCGCTATACTGGTCGCGTATTATTCAGTGCCGAATCAACGGGTAGAAGAGAAAGTCTACTAGAAATTATTAGTAAAGAAAATACCATTCTAAAACAGCCGACCGTTTTAAACACTTGGCAAGAATTTATCGAGTCTAATGGTGAGTTACAAATAGTCGTTTCGCCCTTAGCTGATAGTTTACTCACCGATGATTTTTGCATTATTTCAGAAGCACAAATTTTTGGTACTGCCGTCATTCAAAAAAGACGACGCAACAAAAGACACAATGATTTTAATGCTAGCATATCAAGCCTAGTAGAGTTAGAAATTGGGCACCCTATCGTTCACATCGACCACGGTGTCGGGCGATATAGAGGGTTAGAAACACTTATTATCCAAGGTGAAGCACAAGAACTATTAACCATTGAATATGCCAAAGAATCCAAACTGTATGTACCGGTTACCTCATTACACCTAATTAGTCGCTATACAGGTGCCAATGCCGACACCGCACCCATGCACAGACTAGGTTCAGACAAGTGGGAAAAAGCTAAGAAAAAAGCGGCCGAAAAAGTGCGTGATGTCGCCGCAGAACTACTCGATATTTATGCTCAACGAGAAGCAATGCCAGGTTATTCTTTTAAGACAGAAAGCCAAGACTATGATTTTTTTGCAGCTAGCTTTCCATTTGAAGAAACGCCTGACCAAGAAACCGCCATTACCAGCGTTATTGCCGACATGAAAAAAGAAAAGCCAATGGATAGATTGATTTGCGGCGATGTAGGTTTTGGTAAAACAGAAGTTGCCATGCGTGCCGCATTTATTGCCGTACATTCAGGTAAACAAGTTGCCATACTCGTACCAACTACCCTATTATCCCAACAGCATCTAGAGAATTTTAAAAACAGATTTGCCGATTGGCCCGTTAAAATAGCAGGGCTATCTCGCTTCCAATCTGCCAAAGAAGCCAAACAAATATTAGTAGATGCCCGTGAAGGTAAGCTCGATATTGTAATTGGAACACACAAGTTAATTCAAAAGGAAACCATTTTTAAAAACCTTGGTTTAATCATAATTGATGAAGAACATCGCTTTGGAGTAAGGCAAAAAGAACAGCTTAAAAAAATGCGTGCAGAAGTCGATGTCATGACCATGACTGCCACACCGATACCAAGAACGCTAAACATGGCGATGAATGACTTACGAGATTTATCTATTATTGCCACCCCTCCAGCAAAGCGTTTGGCTGTTGAAACATTTGTACAAGAATGGAATGAAGATACCGTAAAAGAAGCCTGCTTGCGTGAAATTCGTCGTGGCGGTCAAATTTACATTCTATTTAATAATGTTGACCGTATTAACAAAATGGCTGAAGATATCCGTGCCTTAGTTCCTGAAGCAAAAGTAAATACCGCTCATGGGCAAATGAATGAAAAAGAACTTGAACAAGTCATGCATGATTTTTACCATCGTCGCTTTAATGTTTTAGTTTGTACCACAATCATTGAAACGGGTATTGATATTCCAACCGCAAATACCATTCTAATTCATCGTGCCGATAAATTTGGTTTAGCGCAATTACACCAACTACGGGGTCGCGTTGGGCGTTCTCACCATAAAGCGTATGCCTACATGTTTACAGCTGGCAAAGCCATGATGAGTAAAAATGCTTCAAAACGCTTAGATGCAATAGCCAAACACAACACCCTTGGTGCTGGATTTATGCTCGCTAGTCACGATTTAGAAATTCGTGGAGCAGGTGAATTATTAGGTGATGGGCAATCAGGGCAAATAGCAGAGATTGGTTTTACTTTATATTCTGAATTATTAGACAGAGCCGTTAAATCATTAAAATCAGGCGAACAGATTGATATAAGCTTACAACAACACGGGGTTGAAGTGGAGCTAGGCGTTCCCTCATTAATACCTGATGATTACCTCCCCGACATTCATAGCCGACTTGTTTTCTATAAACGAATTGCCAGTGCAAAAACTAAAGGTCAACTAAGAGAGTTAGAGGTAGAAATGATTGACCGTTTTGGTTTATTACCCGATCAGGTTAAAAACCTATTCTCTGCAACCGAAATGAAATTATTAGCAGCACCTCTAAATTTAGCTAAAATTGATGCTTACGAAACACAAATTAAAATTACCTTTGGTAAAAAACCTAAAATAGATATCTACAAAATGGTTCAACTCATTCAACGATATCCTAAAAAATATGGTTTAAAAGGTCAAACAGAGCTTAAATATTTCGATACAATGCCTGAAACACATCAACGAACCAAAGCAATAGAGTTAATTCTTGCTTCAATTAAAGGGTAACAAATGTTTTTAAACAAACTAAAAATTCTAGCAATATCCACAGTTATATTTGCTTTTTTAACCCCTGTTCACGCTAAGGATCTCCCCAAATTTAAAGTCGAAATCCTTGTGTTTGAAAGCCTTGCTCTAAAGGGCTGGACAGAAGAATACTGGCCAGACAATATTGATATGATTTCAACAAACCGTGCTAAGTTTTTAAAACCCTTGCCTAAAAGCCAAAATATGTTGAATAAACAAGCGGCTAAAATGACGGGGAAACGAGGTTACCACACGCTATTTCATAAGTCGTGGTTAGTTCAGGCAAAATCTAAAAAACACGCTAGACAAATTTTAATTCATAATCAAGCAGGCTCAACAATAGATGGCACGCTAAAATTTTATAAATCAAGATACCCTCATGTTGAAATAAACCTAGAGCTAGAACGAAAAATCCCAGAAAGAATTAAGCAAGAATTTTCAGAACAACAAAACATTGCCGTTGAAGATTTACCTAAATTTTGGCGTTTTAAGATTAAAGAATCAAGAAAGCTTAAGTCCAATGAATTACATTATATTGATCACCCTTTATTTGGTGCATTAATTCAAATTCAGTGGCAAAAATAATATAACTTTACGGCAAAGGTTATTTAGTGTTTTTATTTAAGTAACTTTCAAGACTATCAACTAGATCTAATGCTTGATCTTTTACTTTATTGTAGAATATGTAAGCCAAGTCTGAAGAGCTATCCGACTCGCTAGGCAAATCTTTAAAATTAAACATGGTTACTTTTATTAGATTTGGATTAATAGTTTCTGTTTTAATATCAAATTTGACCTTTAAAGTTTCATTTTTAACTTCACAATTTACAAGCCCTACCCCATTAACATGACCAGAATTAAGTGACTCAAACTTAACATGATCAGTATTTTCGTCAAACTCTTTTTTCATCCAAGATTCAATTTTAGTCGCAATATTTTCAGTTGTTTGCTGATAATCAGGCATATCAATTTCTAACATCGCCTGCACTTTTTTATCTTCTGGTTTAATTAATTGTTCGCCACAACCAATCAAAAACAAAGGTAAAACTACCGTCGTAATTATTTTTTTAAACATAACAATTACACCTTTTTTTATAGTTTTAATATTTCAAAATTACAATCTAACAATTTATCAGCCATCGTTTGATTCGTTAGAACAGCCAATGAAGATCTTTCTTTAACAATATATTTTTGTGCTACTTCACGCAATTGTTCAAGTGTCGTATTTAAAACACCTTCTCTATATGCCATTAAAAACATATAGTTCTTACCATGTAACTCTTGATAAAAATGTTTACGAGATTCTCCAGCGGGAGAACCAGGTTTATCCATTGAGCTAATTACATTTAAAATGGCCTCTTCCACTTGTGCTTGTGTTGCCGAACTTGACAGTAACCAATCTAAAGCACGATCAAAATCGTCAAAAGTTTCTAATAATCTTGGGTCACGGTATGAATAAAAAGTAAACGCACCTGATTCTGCATTAAATGCAGCCCCACCGCCATAAGCACCGCCCTTTTCGCGTACAGCAGAGTGTAAAAACCCATTACGCAAACATGCACTTAATACCGATAACTTTGGTGCATCTTCATGTGCAGAACTTACCGCAGGAAAAGCTTTTGCACAAAAATTAACCGGTGTACTAGTTACCCAAGCCTGCTTAATGGCTTGATGACTAGCTGAAAGTTGAAAAGAATCTGAATCAGTAGATTTTATTAAACCTTGCCAATTTTCAATAATTTCACTTCTAGTGCGAGCATAATCATTTTCATCAGCTACAACCAATGCTTGCTTAGAGCTATCCATTAATTTAGCTTGAATGCTTTTAAAGTGTTCTGCTAATTTTTCTAAACTACCTTCTTTATCAATATCATCTAAAAAAGTTTTAATGAATTTAATTCCTGCAAAACCACTGCGTTCAAACTGCCAATTAGCAGATGGTGAAAAATTTTGGTTAGCTGCACGCATTGCATGCATATGCCCACTTCCTGTTACACCTTGATCAATTGAACTTTTTATTTGTCCCATCAAGTCTTTAATTCGACCCAATTCATCAAAGCGAACATCTACGATAGATTCGCTAATTAGGCTTGCTAAATCTGCTTGGTTTCTTCCCAACGCCTTACCTGAAACAATATAGTGGCTATGAATCTTATCAAGGTCATTAATATCGGTACTAACGCTTGACCTTGCCCCGACTCCACCCGTTTTAGCAGCTTGCAATGATTGTGTTTCTAAATAATCTCGCCCTGCCGATCCTAACTCTGTTAAACAAGAATTAAACAAAGGTAAAAGCTGTTTTTCTTCCTCTGTTAGGTTAGGTAAATCAATAATTAGTTGTTGATAAACTAAGCCATTTGTTCCCGTTTGATAACCCGTTACCTTGCCTGTATCAACTGGTTTTTGCGTTCTGATTTTACTAGGAATATCTTCTTTTGTGACTTCAGGTAAAATTGAGGGGTCATCTTCTTCATCTTGCCTTGCTTTAAGAGCCAAAGCTTGGTCAATAATTTGTTGTGTTTGCTCTTTAGTTAACTCGGACTTAATTTTTGCTAATTTTTCTTTTTCTGCCTGTTTTTCTTTTTCTGCCAAGGTATCATCTGGCTCAAGTGTCAGTGTCACTTGATGAGGATTATCTAGCAATAAAGTTTGAATCAGGTTAGGGATAAAACTAGGCTGTTTTACCTCTTCACCTAACTGTTTTAAAGCCGCATCGGTATCCAATAATGAAATGGGATCGCCATCATGCATGGCACCTGCTAAAGACTGTAAAATTAAAGATAGCCCATAAGGATAACCATCACCCATCACTTCTCGCTGAGATAATTCAAGTTGATGCAACATAGCTTCAACTTCTTCAATACTAACACCGTCTTTAACAATTCGATTCAATTCATCTAAAATAAGCTTTTCAACATCTTCTAAATTGCCTGCATTGCTTCCTTGCACACCCGCAGAAAAGACCATTTCTTTATTTGAATCCTCTAGCCCACACAATGGAGAAGGTGCATTCGCAAAATCAGCATTTTCTAACACGCGTCGTAAAGGTGATGCACTATTGTCTAACAATACAGCGGATAATAAGTGCCCTCTTAACACATCTAAAGTATTTTTATTCTCACCCAATAACCAGCCCATTACGATATGTGTTTTGTCGGTTAAATCGTCTTCATTTAAGGCATAACAAGCATTCACTTTTTTAGGTTTTTGAAATCGCTTTTCTTTAGACACTTTTACCACTGCAACGCTATCCTCAAACCTTCCTAAACCTAATGATTCAAATTGTGTTTGATGTTCTTTTGCAGAAATATCACCATAAGTCATAAAAACGGCATTTGATGGATGGTAATGATTTTTGTGAAAGGCGACTAATTCTTCGTGCGTTAAATCAGGAATATCAACAGGCTCTCCACCAGAGTTATAATGGTAGGTTGAAGTTGGATACATTGCCTCAGTAAACGCTTGCCATAGAATAGAGGTAGGTGAACTCATCGCCCCTTTCATTTCATTAAAAACAACACCTTTGTAGGTTAAATCTGATGTTGAATCGTCCATTTTTTCAAATTCAAATCGGTGCCCTTCTTGAGCAAAATCTAAAGGGTCAATATTAGGAAAAAACACAGCATCCATATAGACTTGTAGTAAGTTCTGAAAGTCTTTTCTATTCTCTGACGCAAATGGGTAAGCTGTCCAGTCACTTGAGGTAAAGGCATTCATAAATGTATTTAAAGAACGCCTAATCATCATGAAAAAAGGGTCTCTAACAGGATATTTTTCACTACCACAAAGCACGGTGTGTTCTAAAATATGTGCCACACCTGTCGAATCCATGGGAACCGTTCTTAGAGCAACCATAAATACATTTTGAGCATCATCGGCAGATAAATGATAGTGCTCTGCCCCTGTTATTTTATGCTTAAAATGCTGAACAATAACATTTAGTGATTCAATTTCTTGTGAACAAATAAATTCAAAAGATGGGTGGAGTGGAATTTTTTTTGACATAGTGACTCTTTATTTTAAAACGAAAAATGGTCGCTATTGCGACCATTAAAATATAAGTAAATTAAGCTATTATTCTACTTCTTTAATTGAAAGTTTTACTCGACCTTGCTTATCAATATCAATAAGTTTGACTTTGATTTCTTCACCTTCACTTAAGTAAGCACTAACATCTTCAACTCGCTCTTGAGCAATTTGAGAAACATGAACTAAACCTTCTTTACCAGGCATATAGGCAACAAACGCACCGAAATCAACAATTTTCTTAACCACGGCATCATAAGTTTTACCAATTTCAGGCTCGGCAGTAATTTCAGCAATTCTAGCTTTTGCCATTTCAGCAGAAGCCTTATCTTTAGAAGCAATTTTAACATTCCCTTCATCATCAATTTCAATCACACAACCCGTTTCTTCGGTTAATGCACGAATGTTTGAACCGCCTTTACCAATTATTTCACGCACTTTTTCAGGCTTAACTTTAATGATATAAAACTTCGGAGCACTGCCTGCAACCTCTTCTCTTGAACTGCTAATGGCTTTTGCCATTTCAGTCAAAATAGTTAAACGCCCAGTCTTAGCTTGTCCTAAAGCGATAGCCATAATTTCTTCGGTAATACCAGATATTTTAATATCCATTTGCAAAGCTGTAATTCCTTGTTCGGTACCAGCGACCTTAAAGTCCATATCGCCAAGGTGATCTTCATCACCTAAAATATCAGACAAAACCGCAAAGCCAGATTCTTCTTTCACCAAGCCCATTGCAATCCCTGCAATTGGCGTTTCAATCGGTACACCTGCATGCATTAACGACATGGAAGTACCGCAAACAGATGCCATTGAAGATGAACCATTTGATTCTGTAATTTCAGAAACCACACGAATAGTATAAGGGAACTCTTCAACCGTTGGCAGTAGAGCCGCCACTCCACGACGCGCCAACATACCATGCCCAATTTCACGACGACCAGGCGTACCAACACGCCCACACTCACCAACGGAATAAGGAGGAAAGTTATAATGCAACATAAAACGATCATGATACGAACCAGCTAAATCATCAACAATTTTAGAATCTCTTTCCGTCCCCAATGTAGTAACCACAATTGCTTGGGTTTCTCCACGGGTGAATAAAGCCGAACCGTGTGCTTTGTTTAAGATACCTACTTTACAGCTAATATCACGAACCGTACTCGCATCACGCCCATCAATTCTTGGCTCTCCTGCAATAATTCTGCCTCGTACAACTTCTTTTTGTAACTTACCAAACATTTTCTCAACATCACTGGCATCAACATCATTCTCAGCCGTCACCAACGCCGAATTTACTTTTATTTTCGCGGCATCAAGAGCATCATATCTTGCCATTTTATCAGCAATACTATAAGCGGACTCTACATCCGTTTTTACACTGTTGAATACTTGTTCCTTCAAGCTAACATTTTCCACTTCTGCCTGCCAATCCCAAGTAGGCTTGCCTGCCTCGGCTTTAAATTCGGCTATCGCTTCAATCGCAACTTGCATTTGTTGATGTCCGTACATGACCGCACCCAACATAATAGTTTCTGATAATTCAGCCGCTTCAGATTCAACCATTAATACCGCTTCAGATGTGCCGGCAACACTTAATTCAAGGTCAGATGTTTCTAATTCAAGATTGGACGGATTCAAACAATAACCGCCTTCTTCAGTATAACCAACTATTGCCGCCCCAATTGGGCCATCAAAAGGAATACCAGAAATAGCAAGTGCCGCAGAAGTTCCCAACATAGCTGGCACTTCAGTACCAACATTTTCATCTAAGGAGATAACCGTTGCAATAATTTGTACTTCGTTCAAAAATCCTTTTGGGAAAAGTGGACGGATAGGTCTATCAATTAAGCGAGAGGTCAAGGTCTCTTTTTCTGAAGGACGAGCTTCACGCTTTAAAAAACCACCTGGAATTTTACCAGCCGCATAAGCTTTTTCTTGATATTGAACCATTAAAGGGAAAAAGTCTTGACCTTCTTTTGCTGTTTTAGTGGCAACAACCGTTACTAATAATTGTGTTTCACCCATTGAAACCATCACAGCTCCATCAGCTTGACGAGCAATTTCACCCGTTTCTAAAATGACTTGATGTTTTCCATATTGAAAAGATTTGGTTACTTTTGACATGTTTTACCCTTTTAAAAAATATATTTATATATCCAGACATTATTACAGAGAGTACACCATAACTCAAGCTAGAACAATGGTTTTAGAGTGAAATTTAAGGAAAAACTTAATAACTGATGAAACCTGACAATCTATATGGATCACTACTAAAAAGATAGTTTTGACGAAAGCCAGGTTTTTAAAAACTCACGCAAATCATTTACTCTTGTCATTTCCAGTATTTCAATATTGTATTGTTTCGCTCGTTTAAAATCATACTCACTCACGGGCTTTAAGGATACTAACAGCCCTTTTGCTAGTTGCCCGCCTAGCTCACCCATAATGGTTTCTAATTTATAGATAGCATTTACAGCTGTCCCCTGTCCCCTTCCTGTTTTG